>CAJPSU010000019.1 GCA_905373345.1 Candidatus Saccharimonadota bacterium | reverse complement strand
GATGAATACATACGATGCCACTAACCGCGCCGGGAAAATATGAATATTTGTAAAATATTCCCAGCCAATAACGAGTAAAATGCCAATAAATGTGCCGAGAATGATGCGGCTCCACTCGACGAGTCGGCGTGTATAAACGCTTGCGCTATAGAGTCCAAGCGACGCGAAAATTAGAATCCACACAGGTGCAATTGCTAAGAAGCTGACGATATAATCGGTCGCGTAAACGGCGTGCAAAAGCGCACGGTGGTCAAGTTGTGTGCGCACATAATATGCCAAAGAAAACACGGTAGCAAGTATGATTGTGTCGACAATCATTAACAAAATACTATATGCTTTCGTATTTCTCGACGGCATGAGTACTGTCATTATAACAATTCCGCTATAATAGCACTAGATGAAACATGCAATTTTGCGCTTGGCGACGCTGCGGTATAGATCTATTTTGGATCGTATAATTATTGGGCTACTTGTTGCGATTATGGCATTAATTGTGATTCATGCACCGCTGAGCGTGTTTATTGGCAGTAAAATTCCGGTGCTTGCACTCAGTATAAAAGCTTGGAAAGAGATCATAATGGCGATTGCCGCGCTTTTGGTCGTGCTACGGTACGGGCAGCGTTTGGTACGTGATTTTCGCCGCGATCCGCTAATTATTTTGTGCGGCTTGTATGTCGTGCTCCACATTGTGTTGGCACTGCCGTCGGCAAACGGCGGACTGGCGGCAATTGCCGGACTGATGGTTGATTTGCGCTACATCGCTTATTTCATACTAATATATGTGGTTACGCGCTATAATCCGCGGTATCGCGCGCGGCTTTGGCATACGGCAGCAATTGGTGCAGCGGTTGTATTAGAATCTTTGTTAGCACAGTTTGTACTGCCAGTTGATTTTTTGAAGTATCTCGGCTACAACAAAACAACGATCGCGCCATATATGCTGGTTGACATGAATCCGGCGTTTGTACGCTACAATAGTACGCTTCGTGGTCCGAATCCGCTTGGCGCGTATGCAATTATTGTTGTTAGCGTTGCAGTGGCGTGGTGGCTCATGCGGATGAAAAAGCTGCGTGATAGGTGGTGGCTGGTGTTGCCAGCATTCTATTCGGTCGTTGGTTTGGTTGCGGTGTGGGTGAGCTATTCGCGCAGCGCGTTAGTGGCGGCAGCTGGTAGCATTGGGTTGGTTGCAGCGCTTCAGCTTGGTTGTAGAGTTTCGCGGCGCGTATGGCTAGCAGGTATAGGAATCATGATAGCGTGCGCGGCGGGACTATACCTAATTCGCGGTACGGAATTTTTCCATACGGTTATCATTCACGACAATCCTGCAACGGGTGCACACGCCACATCAAACGACGATCATGCTAAGTCGTTGTCAGCGGGTATTATGCGCATGGCGCAGCAGCCGCTTGGGGCTGGCGTTGGCACGACGGGATCGGCGGCAGCATATGGCAGTACGCCGTACATCATCGAAAATCAATATGTCATGGTGGCGCACGAAGTTGGCTGGCTGGGACTCGTTTTGTTTATGGTGATATATGTGCTCGTGTTGCACGGTTTATGGCGGCAGCAGCGGCAGTGGTATGCGGTTGGTTTATGGGCAAGCGGTATTGGTTTGGCGTTCGTCGGGATCGTACTGCCTGTGTGGGCGGATGATACCGTGTCAATCGTGTGGTGGGGGCTAGCAGCGGCAGTTTGTAGTAAAAATTACAAAGGAGAAATATATGGCATATCCCACAAAAAAACAGCGTGAATTACTTAATTTTATTGACGGATTTATCAAAGGAAACGGCTATAGTCCAAGCTTTCGTGAAATTATGCGTGCGCTTGACTACAAAAGCGTGTCGACGGTTGCTATGCATGTGAATGGGCTTATTGCGCGCGGCTGGCTGGTTAAAAAAGACAATTCAGCGCGTACACTTGAGGTGATGCATGGTGTAGCCGAGCAGCCGTGGTGGAGCCACTTAGAACATGAAGTGAAAAAACGCGAAGGAATGAGCGATGAAACGGCGCAAAAAGAATGCGATATTTTGCGGCAAGCACTTGCGATTGTTAAGCGGTGACAACCGATGCACTCGCCTTTACAATTTTGCACTGATACAGTACAATTACTGATGTATTCCGGGGTAGCTCAGCGGTAGAGCGGATGGCTGTTAACCATTAGGCCGCGGGTTCGAACCCCGCCCCCGGAGCCAAATTTGAATTTTTGAAGCGTCAATAAGCACCGAGAAAAAGCTCACGGAGGGTGGTAGTTGAAGTTATTTTGCTTAAATAGAGCTCGCAGCAAGTAGCATGCGTAAGATTCTGTTACTTTGCTCTGGTTATGAATTTTCAGATATACGCCTAGCCTTTGGCACTAGCTCTAATAGATATGCAGACGTTAGCTCAAAGGTCTTATCGTTGCTGGTGTATTCAATCAACTTGCGATCAAGAGACTATTTGAACCAATGTATAATTAAAAATAAGTTATGTTTAATTTGTTAACTACTAGTTTGCTGGCATGAACACACCCCAAGACAGCGCCACCCTAGCCGAAGGACAGCAAGTTATAACCGCGTGTGCTGCTATATACCGAAAAGGTGGCAACGGGCATGAGATTATGGTTGCACGACGAGCGCTAACGAAGAAATTTCTACCGGGTAAGTTTGAACTGCCGGGCGGACATATTGAGTTCGGCGAAACGCTAGTTGATGGTTTACGTCGAGAACTAAAGGAAGAGCTTGCCGTTGATGTTATAGTTGGCGATGTTGTCGGTGCGTTTACGTACGTAAATAAGATCAAGCGTTCGCATTCAATTGAAATTATCTTTTTCGCGCAATTAGCCGGCGGTTGCTTGCCAAAGATAAACCTTGCCGACCATTCTGAAGTTATTTGGGCAAACCGAAACAATCTTGATGTTATTAAAACTGAGAATGGCTCTAACGATCAAGAGTTTCCGTTTATTGTACGGGCGTTGGAATTGTTGAATGGGCAAACTTTTTAGTGCGTATATAATTCCCACGCCTATAACTGATTTTTCGTAAAGTGCCGGTTAAATTATATACTAGACATATGGAAGATTCGCATCTCATTATCCTCCGCGGTAATTCTGGCAGCGGTAAAACAACGGTAGCAAAACGGTTGTTTGACCATTTCCATGCGGACGCGATGCTTGTGTCCCAAGATGTCGTGCGCCGTACCATGCTTCGTGTTAAAGACGTACCGAATAATCCAGCAGTTGAGCTTATCTATAAACTGTGTTTGTATGGTAATCGTCTTAATAAGATTGTCATTCTAGAGGGAATTTTGCGCCGCGACGTGTACGGCAATAAGCTTACGGAATTAATGGTAAATTTTAATGGAGTCGTTCATGTTTATTACTTTGATATTCCGTTTGATGAAACATTACGCCGGCACGCCACGAAGCCGAATGCACATGAGTTTGGCGAGGCGGAGATGCGCCAATGGTGGAGGAGTTATGACGTACTTGGTGTAAAAGAAGAGCAGATATTTAATGAAAAGATGAGCGCAGATGATATGCTGAGAAAGATATTGAATGATTGCGTAACAGGCAGCAATAACACTATGAAGGGGTCATGAATGAAACTCCTCTATGCAACCACCAATATACACAAACTCCGTGGTGCTAATCGTGCACTTGCCGGTACGGGTATTGAATTAATGCCGCCAAGCATTGACCTACCGGACGTTCCAGAAATTCAATCAGATGATCAAGCGGAGGTCTCGGTCGACAAGGCGATAAAATACCATACGTTATTGCGCTGCCCTGTAGTAGTGATGGACTCAGGGCTATTTATTGAACCGCTCGGTGGTTTTCCTGGTGTATATACAAAGTATGTGCTTGATGTACTTGGTATGGATAAATTGGTTAATCTAGTGCAAAATATTGAAAATCCAGTAGCATTTACGCAGCGAACGGTTACGTATTTTGATGGCGTGACGCTCAAGACGTTTTCATCAAAAGTGACTGGTACATTAGTTCGTGAACCGCGTGGTATGAATGGGCGTAATTACGATAAATATTTTGTCGCCGACGGCATAGATAAAACTATCGCAGAACTCTCTGACAAGGAACAAACGGTACTGATCGCGCCAGTATGGCAGGAATTTGCGGCGTGGGTAAAAGAATATCAAAAGGAGGTGATATAGGTGAGTTTGCGATTGGTATAATAGAGGTTGTATGCCTACTCCTCTGCAAGATTTTCTCACGTTCCTGATTAGTATCGTTGTTGAGGCGCTGCCGTTTGTCGTGCTCGGTATTATAATTTCGGTGACAGTACAAGTATGGCTGCCGGAAGGCTGGTTGTTGCGCCGGTTGCCAAAGTGTCGTTGGGTGCGGCAAGTTACTATTTCGTTGTTGGGTGTATTTGTGCCGGTGTGCGAGTGCGGTAACGTACCGTTGGCGCGTGGGCTGTTAGCGCAAGGCTTGAGTGCGTCAGAATCACTGGTATTTTTGCTTGCTGCTCCAGTGCTGAATCCGGTGACGATCATTACTACTCAGCAAGCATTTGCGAACGATCCGGTGGTGCTTGCTGGGCGTATGGCGGGTGGCTTTGCTATCGCGAATATAGTTGGTTGGGTGTTTATGAAGCGCCGGCGTGATGAATTGCTACAGCCAGATTTTATCAAAACGTGCCAAATTTCTCGCCACATTCATGAACGGCGGTGGGTGCGCAGTTTAGAATTATTCCGCCACGAGGCAAGCCATATGCTGCCGGCGCTTTTATTCGGTGCGGCAGCGGCAGCATTAGTGCAAGTTGCTGTGCCGCGTGAAATTTTATTAACACTTGGTAGCAACCCGGCATGGTCTATCGCCGCAATGCTGGTGCTGGCGTTTGTGATTTCTATTTGCTCAAATGTTGACGCATTCTTTGCGCTGGCATTTAGAGATACGTTTACTGCTGGTTCGCTTGTGAGCTTTCTAGTGTTTGGGCCAATGATCGACATCAAATTACTCAGTTTGATGCGGACGACATATCAGCCGAAAGTGCTGATGCAGGTTTCACTGTTGGTATTGTTAATGGCTGCGGCAATAGGATTGGGGGTGAATTATGCACTGTAAATGGTCGGCGTGGCATGTTGAGCATTGCGGTGCGATTGCGATGGCGCTATTGTGCGCTGGAGTCATTCGCCTAGGCATACTCGGAAAACTACAACTCTATATTCATCCGCGTTACACGATATTCACATTAGTGATGGCCGGTGCTGGACTAATAGTAGCGCTGGCGAGCATGGTGGTCGGATATCGGTCGTATCATGCTGTTCAAACAGCTACATGCGCTAGAGATAATCGTACAATAGCAAAGGTAATAACGGCGCTCCTCTTCGTGATGGCTTGTGCCGGTTTTCTTTTCGTGCAGCCGGCAACGCTTAGTGCACGCACGGCAGTTAATCGTGGCATTGACCGCAATTCGGCATTGACCAATGCAGATGCCTCGTCGGCGTTATTTGATACGACTGATTATTCGCAGCTCGGTATTAAAGATTGGTCGTCGTTGCTGGTACATTACGATGCGAATTTTTTCGTAGGCAAGGCCGCTTCAATCACCGGATTTGTTGCCGATAATGGTAATACAAATATATTTTTCGCCTCGCGTTTTTTCGTGACATGCTGCGTGGTTGACGCGCAGCCGATTGGTGTGCCGGTTTACGCACCGGACTGGCGACATCGTTACTCACCGAATAGTTGGCTTGAAATCACGGGTGAGTTTATCGAAAATCCTGACGCAGATTCACCGCATAAAATTGTTTTGAAGCCATCGCGTATTCAATCGGTCGCGCCGCCGCGGGAGCCGTATGTGTATTAAAGTGCAATTGAAGCGGCTATGCTTACGCCGGTTTACGCTGGTGGCAGCTGTTTGCAGCGCTATTATAATAATTCTCACAATAGCAACAGCAAATGGAGGCGTTCGTGTACGCTACGCTGATCTTAATCCATCTGAATTGACCAATGCGAACGGGCGGATTGTGCTGCATGTGTCTGTGCCAATCAAGCGCGTTACGCCAGAGCAGGTTTCGTTGACGCCGGCTGTTTCCGTATCGGTGACGACAAGCGGCAATACAATAGTTGTCACGCCAAACGAACGATTGCGGTATCAAACGGAGTATCGTGTGCGCGTACGCGATATAGCAGGCCAATATGGGCGGCAGCGCAGCAATATTGAATATCATTTTTCCACTCCTGCGGCGAAATTATATTACCTGCATCGGCAGTATAGTGGCGGCGATGAGAATAAAGCAAATGACCAAATTATCGCGGCAACCATGCAATCCGAAAAAACCGAAGTATTATTTGCGGCGCCGCGAATCCTTGAGTTTGTCGCAGTGCGTGATGAACTAGTTGTAAATACCTATCGCGATAGCGTATCGCAGTTGCAGCGCGTTAGCCTGAGTAACAAGCGCACGCAAGCGGTGCCGGTAGCAAAACCACAACTTGCCGCGAAACTGCAATCACTTGGCGACGGGCGGCGCGTCGGCTACATTACGGGTGAACACTCTGATACGAAAGGCGGGCAGCTACGGTTATTAGATGTAGCAAGCGGCTCGTCGCGCGCGATTGAAAATGTGGGTGCGGTGACTGATTGGCGCGCCAGTCCTGATGGCCGTGTGGTAGCGGTCGTCACAGTGAAGGGCGATTTGCTACTCATTGATACGGCGGGCAAAAAACAACCGCGACCACTCGGTAGCGCGAGCGAGCTTGGCGATTTTTCAAGCGATGGGCGAATGCTGTCGTTTCTCGGAAGCGCGGGCGGTTTTGTAACGTATGATCTTGAGAGAAATGAACGCCGCGCAATTTTCAGTGACTCATCGCAGACAAATTCATACGTTGTGCGGCTTAAGCTGCTGGGAAAGAATACCCGGTTGATGCAGAGTATGTTTATTGCCGATAGAAAACCAGGCAGCGAGGTCACATATAATGATGGGCGTAGCGCAGCCAGGCTATATCGTCCAGACAGCGCACATGACATTACGGGGCTGTCCGCATCGCTGAATGGCCAATATATTGCTGTCGAGACTGCACCGCAGCAAAATTCGTCGTTTGATAATTATCCTGTTAATGGGCACAATGTGTCGACGCGCACCGTACTCATTGATCAGAACGGTACCGTTATGCGCACGATAGACGGGTGTGATGTTGTGTGGAAATAGGATTTATATCGCGCTAAAATACGATCGTCCTGGCTGTAGCTTCCCGCCAAAGAGCGTATCAATTGTCACGAACGTGAAACCTTGCTTTGATAATGCATTAAGAACGCACGGTATAGCGTCGACCGACGTTGGGTGAATATCGTGAAATAAGATAATTGCGCCGGCGCGCGCATTGCTGACGGCGCGCGAGCATACGATATTACTATCGCGATCAGCCCAATCGCGCGTATCAATCGACCACAAAACCGACGACATGCCAAATGTTTGTAATTGCTGCGAAACCGAGGTATTGATTGCGCCATATGGCGGACGCATTACCGTTGGCGTTTGCTTGATAGCAGCATGAATCGCACGGTTAGTTTGCGTGATTTCGTTCGCGACATTGCTCGGCGCGAGCGCCGTCAAGTCGGGGTGCCGCCACGAATGGTTGCCGATTTGGTGTCCGCGAGCAGCTTGCTGTTGCAGAATTGCATGGTGCGCTGCTACTTTTTCACCGATTACGAAAAAGGTTGCTTTGGCGTGATAGGTATCAAGCACGTCAAGCAAACGCATAGTATGCGCTCCTGGTCCGTCGTCGAATGTCAATGCGATACATTTGCCGCTGCACTGGGTTGTGCTGTTTTGCGGAGCAGCGGGAGATGGCGTAGGATTCTCTGGCGGATTAGTTGACGCTAAATCATGAGGCGTCGCAATATCGCCCGTTCGTTTATCAAACGTCCATGATAATAAATACTGCTCAGAGTGTGCAGCATGCATATCTTGCTTAACCAATACCGTAATTGATATAAAATGATCGTCGTTACGCAGCACTTGGTAGCCCGCTGTGTTCGTGAATGGCTCGGTAATGTGCGCCGACTGTTTGGCGAGTGTATCGCGAAAGCCGCGGTCTTTCTCGTTGATAGCAGCGGCGATCGTATCGTTAATCTTCTGGTTTTTCGTGATGGGGTATTCAAGTGATGTCTGCTCGGCGCGGTTGCGGCGCTGCACAAATTTTGACGTAATGTCGCGATATTTTGAATTTGCGAAATAATATTTGGTGTCGGCGGGATCGGCTGCTGGCGTAACATGCGGGCGGTTCAGGTGAAACGCGAGCGCTAAGCATGTGGTTGCAAGAACTGGCGTTACAGCAAAGACGATGATGTATGATTTTTTCAAAGAAATGCTCCGCCGTTTTCTTGGCATTTTTCGCGTCGATTTCTTTGGCGCGGGCGATGTGATTTTATGTGTTTTTGAACGCGTCATATTATAGTTATAGCATAATGCACTATATCGTAGCATAAAAAATAGACGACAAAGATCGTCTATTAAAATGGGTCTCTACTACCCGAATTAACTGGTTTTGCGTGAGAACTCTTTATCCAACACCATCTTCCTCCCCGCATTCCGCGGGTCTACGAAGTCGCCATGGCCGGCGATCATCTTCTTGAATCGTTTGAACTTGCCGTTATGAGCATCGGCAAGCTCTACATCTCCATGCTCGGTAACCGCGACATAGCGGCTTCGTAGCGTGTTTGTATTCGTGTTTTTCTGTGTATTCATGATTGTTTATTCTCCGCAACGTTTGAAATGGCCACGATAGCGGCGGCATATTACCTTTCCGGACTGCGAGAGAAAGAAAAAACGTGCCCACTGCTCGTGACCACGTTGCTTACGGTTATTGTACTACAGAGAGAGGAGAGTTGGCAAGATTATGTCGCAAACGTCGTACCATCCGCTCGTGTCACTGTAATATTCTGATTGTACGAACGCATCTTCTCATGAATCTTAGTCAGTTCTTCTTCGCTCGGTGTGTAGTCACCGTCGACACCAAGTAGTTTATCAGCCGCTTCTATTTCTTCGGCAGTGATAACGCGAATATTCGGATCAGATAATTCCTTGCCGCTTTTACCTACAAGCGCAATGTCGACGTCAACAACACCATTCTCATCCGGTTTACTCATACCTTTAATTATATAATTCTGACCGCGCCCAAGCAATATCTCTTTCTCGGGTTCACTAAACCAACAAAGAACAACCCGCTAAAATAGATAGTGTAAAAGCTAAT
>CAJPSU010000018.1 GCA_905373345.1 Candidatus Saccharimonadota bacterium | reverse complement strand
GCTTATCGCCGGGCGGGGGCTTGACGCGCTTGACGGCAAAGTGGCGCGCGTCACAGGACAAACGAGCAATTTCGGCGCATTGACAGACGCCAGTCTCGACAAAATCGCAACCGCAAAAATTATATATGAATTCACGAAGAAGGGTATCATACCAAGGGAAATCGCAGCCGCGCTCGCCAGCTTACAAACCACCAATGCGCTTGCAACCGCCGCAACCATGCTGAAATATCCCGGCAAATCAATCCGCCCGACAACATCAGGCAAACTTGCGATGGCCGGAAAGATGGCATCAATATTCGCTTACGGTATCGGCGCCACAGCAGAACGAAGCGGCCACGAAACGATCGCGACAGTTTCTCGGGCTGTTGGCGGGCTCGCTTTCGCCGCATCTCTGCCATGCGCACTTCATTCCTCATACACGTACGTGCGGCAAGTTGCCCAATAGCCGCCTCAAGCAATTTGGCATTTTTCGCAATGCACTATATTATAGACAGATATGAAGAACCTCGTTATCGTCGAGTCGCCGGCAAAAGCAAAAACCATTGAAAAATATCTTGGGCATGATTTTCATGTTTTGTCAAGCGTAGGGCATATCCGCTCTATTGCGAAAAAAACCAAAGACGGCACGCCGCCGATTGATGTTGCACACGATTTCAAAACTATATACGAGATTGATCCTGAAAAGAAAAAAATTATCACCGAACTAAAAAAAGCCGTCAAGGCAGTCGGCGCAGCAAATGTCTGGCTCGCCACTGATGAAGACCGCGAAGGGGAAGCAATCGCTTGGCATCTATGCGAAGTTTTGAATCTTGACCCCGCCACCACTAAGCGCATTACCTTTCATGAAATCACCAAACCTGCAATTGAGACAGCGATCCAACACCCACGTACCGTTGACATGAAACTCGTTGAAGCGCAGCAGGCAAGGCAAATCTTAGACCGCCTCGTTGGCTTTGAACTAAGCCCTGTCGTCTGGCAAAAAGTCCCAGGCGGTAAATCCGCTGGACGCGTGCAGAGTCCAGCTGTACGTCTGCTGGTTGAACGCGAGCATGAAATTGAGCAGTTCGCGGGTAGCTTCCAATTCAAGGTTACCGCCGTATTCATATACGACGGACAAGAAGTCAAAGCCGAACTTAAGCAGCGGTTTGATACTGAAGCTGATGCGCGCGCCTTCCTAGAATCACTGAACAACGCAAAATATATCATTGACGATATAAAGACATCGCCGTCAACCCGCAACCCTGCCGCGCCATTCACCACCAGCACGTTGCAGCAAGAAGCCAACGCCAAGCTAGGTATGAGCAGCCGCGCCACTATGGCGAGTGCGCAGAAATTATATCAAGAGGGGCGCATTACATACATGCGCACCGACAGCGTAAACCTATCAGGACAGGCAATTGCCGCTAGCGCCGATTACATCAAGCGACTCTACGGCATTGAATACAGCCACGTCCGCACATTCAAAACGAAATCTGCCGGCGCGCAAGAAGCCCACGAAGCGATCCGTCCAACCGATGTCACGCGCGAATCGGTCAGCGGCAACGGCTACGACCAAAAGCTCTACGACCTCATCCGCCGGCGCACGCTCGCCAGCCAAATGGCATCCGCCAAGATAGAGAACACAACGGTAACGATCCGGATTGAACAGACGGACACCAAGCAAGCGATCAATAGTACTGCTAATGTAGACAACCTCGTTTTTGAAGCTAAAGGGCACACCATCGTCTTCGACGGCTTCTTGCGCGTTTACGGCGGCGGCAAAGACGATGCAATCCTACCAACATTCACCGCTGGCGATCTTGTGCGCGAATATTCCATGGAGGCGCGCCAAGTCTTTGCTCGTCCGCCTGCGCGCTACACCGAAGGTACGCTTGTCAAGAAACTTGAAGAGCTCGGCATCGGCCGCCCGAGTACCTATGCCACGATCATGAATACAATCCAAACGCGCGGTTACGCTGAACGCGGCGAATCCGAAGGCGAGCCGCGCGACATTATCGTGCTGCAGCGTATTGATGGGAATGTTGAACGCGACATCCAGACCGAAAAAACCGGCTCGACCCGGGGCAAACTCATACCAACGCCAGCGGGCGAGCTTATCAGCGGCTTTCTTACCGATCATTTTAAGCCAGTCGTTGATTACGGATTTACCGCCAACGTCGAGAAAGATTTCGATGACATCGCAAGCGATAAATTAACGCGCAACGCCATGCTGCATAGCTTTTACGAGCCGTTTCATGCCCGCATTGAGCAATCGGGCGCAATTGACCGCAGTAAGGTTGGCGATTCGCGCGACATCGGCACTGACCCGAAAACCGGCAAGCCGATCATCGCACGCTTCGGGCGCTTCGGGCCGATGCTCCAGCTCGGCAGCACCGATAGCGACGAGAAACCGCACTTCGCGCCACTGCCGCGTGGTACAAAAATCAGCACCGTCACATTAGAGCAAGCACTCAAAGCGTTCGAGCTGCCGCGGCTTGTCGGCACGACCGAGGACGGGCAAGATATTAACGCCAATATCGGGCGCTTCGGACCATACATTCAAGTCGGCAAGCTATATGTCAGCCTAAAAGAAGATGACCCGCGCGAAATTACCGAAGCAAAAGCACGCGAGTTATACGCCGCAAAACTGCAAGCCGAAGCCGAAAAACATATCGCCGATTTTGGCGATGTCAAAGTACTCAACGGGCGCTTCGGACCATACGTCACCGACGGTAAAAAGAACGCAAAAATCCCGAAAGACACCGACCCGAAAACAATCACAGCCGAACAAGCGCGCGAGATAATTACCGCTGCACCCGCCAAACGTGCGCGCGGACGGCGCAGTACTGCGCAAAAAACCAGCAAACCACGCGCTTCATCAGCAAAGGCAAAGAAAAAGTAGCTCTTGCCGCATTACCGCATTGTTATAGAGCGTAAACGCGAAAAAAGCCGTCGCCCGCGCGGCGCGCTTGCGGTGTTAAGTTGCTCCAAAAACTACGCCTTGACGCCATTATCGTAACAGTGTATTATCATAAATATGACATTTCGTCAACGCCTCCGCGAGGTACGCCACTGGCTTCTGCTTTGTTTGTTCGCCGTCTGTATTGCGTCGATTTATTCGCTGTCGATCAAAAATCCAGCCGATAATTTTTACGCTATGTACCGCTTAGGCAAAATAGCACGCATCATTCACGACATACCGTATTGCAACGGCAGCGCTGAACAAACGATTGATTTATACCTGCCGCCAGAACCGGTCGGTCCGGCTCGTACCCATACGCCATATCCACTCGCTATCTACGTTCATGGCGGCGGCTGGAGCAAAGGCGATAAACGCAACGCAATCGCCGATTTCTACGGCGCCGCTTTGGTGCGCGCCGGATTTGCATTCGCGTCAATCAATTACCGCCTGGCGCCGCAGCACCGCTATCCAGTACAGAATAACGACACTGCTTGCGCTATCAACACGCTTGCCGCGATCGCGCCCCAGTACGCCATCAACACGCACAAAGCTATCCTAATAGGCGACAGCGCCGGCGGTTTTTTAGTGAGCACCTACGCGCTTTCTACCGCCAAACCGCCCGTGACAATCCGCGGCGTCGTGAGCCTATACGGCACAACTGATTTGGTGCGCCAACTCAAATTAGGACGCCGGCGCAATCCTAATGCCTTTAATTACCTCGGGTCAGCCGACTTTGCGACTGCTAAAAAAGCTAGCCCGCTCTACCATAAAATCGCCGGCACGCCGCCGCCGTTTTTATTCCTGCATGGCGCCAAGGACAAGGTCGTATCGCCCGACCAGTCGCACTTATTGTATGAACGTATCGTTGTACGGCAACCGCTCAGCCGTTTCATTCGCATATCGCACGCCGGGCACGAGTTTACTGGCGCGTCGAATTTAACGCGAGCGCAAATCCGTGAGACTATTGTGAAATTCGCCGCCGAGCACACCGGAATCAGCCTGGAGGACGGCGTATTTGATGACATTGACGATATCGATACGCAAGCGCTCTTGTCCACGCCGCCAGCGATTGACATATCGACCGACATTGATACGCCACGGTACTCGCATACGCCCGCGAGCACCGTACCTATCTTTAATTTCGCTACGCCGCTGCCGGGTCCTCAGCCCTAAACCGTACTATAATACTGCTTATATTTTACTCATCATGATATTTATGATGTGGATTTATCGTCGTCTTGTACATGTTATCGGCAATTCAACAGAGGTAATTTGACAGGATATAAAAATATTTCCAGCCTTATCATTCTTTTTCAGTAAAAAAAGTACCAAAAAAACATTTACCATAAGCGTCGATATTGTGATACAATATTTATAGAACCGTGAGGGTTTGACATCTATAACACTATATATTATAATTAACATTAAATCATTTATATTAACCTAACACGTAAAAGCCTCGGGTGAGGCGGAGGCTGGAGATACTATATGACCGAAGTTGCTGGCACCGACACCGCATCGACAATCAAAACCGCCATTCAAGACATTTTGAAAACGATTGATCAAGAACGCGAGCGCGAGATTATTACGCGCCGTTTTGGTTTGTTTGACCGCAAAGAAACGCTTGAACAAATCGGCGAGCTTCTCGGTATCACTCGCGAGCGCGTACGCCAGCTTGAGAAGGCGATTCTCATTCGTCTAAAAATTGCGGCAGAGGAGGGCGACATTCCAGCCATCCGCACTGTCGAGCGCCTTATCGTCCGCGATTTGTCGGAAAATGGCCGCATCGGGCGCGTCAACGACATCGCCGAACGCTTATCGCCTGGAAAGGCAGCAGTTATCCGCACTCACATCGCCTTTATCGCCGAACTCTCGCCGCGCCTCACGACCATCAACGAAACCGACAACTATTACCAGGGTATTAGTATCGCCGAAAACGGCGACGAGAAGAAAATCCGCAGCAATATCGACACCATTGTTAAAACGATCAAAAAGCACGGCGAACCTGTTGATATAGAAACGCTTCACGGCATGCTCACCTACGAAAGCCCGGCGCAAGTCCGCGCTCTCGCAAGCCTATCGAAACAGCTCGCTAGCCTAAAAGACGTTTGGGGACTCACGAAATGGCCGACCGTTAATCCGAAGAATATCCGCGACAAAATCTACGTTATCCTCGTAGGCAATGGCAAACCGTTGCATTTCTCGGAAATCGCTAAAGCGATTAAAACAAGCGATTTCAAACGCAAGAATGTTACCACGCAAGCAATTCACAACGAGCTCATCAAGGACAAGCGCTTCGTGCTCATCGGTCGCGGCATTTACGCGTTGCAAGAATGGGGCTACTCGCGCGGCACAGTGTCGGAAATTATCGCAAATGTACTCAAAGACGCCGGCGAGCCGCTGCACCGCGACGAAATCGTCAGGCGTGTGCTCAAGAGTCGCCGCGTCAAAGAAACGACGATCCTCCTCAATCTGCAGAGCAAACCGGAATTCAAACGCGTCGCTAAAGCGACATACGCGCTCGTTGATGCCGCGTAGAGAGATACGGATAATACCTAGTTCTCAAAATTGAAGCATAGCCACGCGGCGGACGAGATAAACTTTTTGGTTTTACCCGAGCGATTAAGGCAAGCGAAAAAGCGCAAGCAGTACTCACTACGCAGATATTATGGTATAATATAAAAGAATATTATGTCATTTGTTTTGTCAGTCGTCAGCTTGCTTATGCAGTGGTACGTTTGGACGCCAATTGTACTCGTTTTAGGGTATATGACCTGGCGCAATTACCGCAGTATTGACGCCGTGAAGAATATCGAAAGCGTCCTGTTGATGCTTGAAATTCCAAAAACAAACGACAAGTCAGAGCTCGCCGCCGAACAAATGTTTGCGAGCTTGCACGGTATTTTGCGCGATGCGCGCGAACTCAAGGCGAATGGCGGATACCAAGAGCACCTCAGCTTTGAAATTGCCTCTGTTGGCGGACGCATTCAATTCTACGTGTGGACGCCGAAGGCGCTGCAAAGCTTCGTTGAAGGGCAAATCTACGCGCAATACCCGCAAGTACAAATTCACACTGCCGAAGAGGATTACGTCACACACGAGCGCCACCATACCGTCGTCTATACGTCAGAATTATCACTAACTGATCGAGAATTCCTGCCAATTAAAACGTTCCAAAGCTTTGAAGTCGACCCGCTCGCCGGTATTACCGGCACGCTTGCCAAACTTGAAGACACCGACGAGGAAATCTGGATTCAAATGCTCGTACGCCCAGTGCGCGACGACTGGCATAAAGCGGCAGACAGTTGGATTACATCAATCAAAACAGGCGGTTTCAACTTATTCGGACAAGGCGGCGGCGGACGATGGGTTGCCAGCTTGTTTGAAGCGCTATGGGCGCCGCCAGAGCAGGGAACTGGCGCGGCGAAAGAGTTGTCCGAGCGCGATAAGACACGCATCGCCGAAGCTGAAAAGAAAGCAACAAAACTCGGTTATCAGGTAAAAATCCGCGTTGCCTATCTAGGAGAAAGCGTTAGCGACGCACGTTTGCGCATGCAGGGGATTGTCGGCACGTTTAAGCAGTTTAATTCAACCAACCTTAACGGTTTCAAGATGACAAATGACAGCTTCGCTAAAGAAGCGCTCGCCAAATACAAAACACGCCTGTTTGCCGACCGCGGCTATCTGATGAATATTGAAGAAGTCGCAAGCGTGTTTCACTTACCGCATACCAACGTCGAGACACCAAACATCGTCTGGGCAAGCACCAAGACTGCCGAACCGCCAGCAAAACTGCCAGTCCTCACTGGCGATCCAGCGCAAGACGAAAACATTTCAGCATTTGGCATGACCAATTTCCGCGGCATCAACCACCAGTTTGGCATGCTGCGCTATGACCGCTCGCGCCACGTCTACATCATCGGACAAACGGGAGCAGGAAAATCAGGATTACTTGAGTTGTTTGCGCTCAGCGATATTTTCCACGGACAGGGCTATGCGATTATTGACCCGCACGGCGATTTCGCGATTAACAATATGCGCTTTATCCCGGGTTCGCGACTAAAAGACATTGTCTATTTCAATCCAGCCGATACACAATTTCCGCTCGGTTTCAACCCGCTTGAAGTAACAAACCCTGAGCAAAAGAATAATATAAGTTCAGAAGTCATTGGCGTATTGAAGCGCATGTTTGGCGAAAGTTGGGGACCGCGCCTTGAATATATTTTGCGCTACACAATCCTCGCGCTCCTTGACCGTCCCGAGACTACAATGCTTGACATTACGCGCATGCTCACCGATAAAAAATTCCGCAAAGAAACGCTTAGTTACTGCCAAGATACTGTCGTATTGCAATTTTGGAATGTTGAATTTGCCAGCTGGACGGATAAGTTCCAAGCAGAAGCAATTGCGCCAGTGCTCAACAAAGTCGGCGCCTTTACAGCAAATCCTATCATTCGTAATATTATTGGCCAGCCAAAGTCAACGTTTAACATTCGCCAAATCATGGACGAGGGTAAAATCCTCATCGTTAACTTAAGTAAAGGTTTAATCGGCGAAGACAACGCTGGCATCTTAGGTTCATTCATCGTCACAAAAATTCAGCTCGCCGCTATGAGCCGCAGCGACATTCCCGATGTTAAAGATCGCCGCCCGTTCTACTTATACGTCGACGAGTTCCAGAATTTTGCCACCGACAGCTTTGCAACGATTTTGTCCGAAGCGCGCAAATACGGTCTCAATCTTACTGTTGCGAATCAGTATATCAGCCAAATGCAAGACACGGTGCGCGACGCCGTCTTCGGCAACGTCGGTACAATGATTTCATTCCGCGTCTCCGCCGACGATAGCCCGATCCTCGCTAAACAATTTGAGCCGCAATTTGAGCCAAATGATCTCCTGCAAATGCACAACCGCAATTTCATCATTAATATGGTAATTAACGGCGAAAAGGCACCAGCATTTAGCGCAAAAACGTTAAATCTGCCAACCTACCAAGACGATAATACGGGGCGGATCATCCAGTGGACGCGCGAGCATTATTCGCGCCAACGATCCGAAATTGAAGCCGAAATCAACGAGCGTATGTTGCCGCCCGAAAATCTCACCGTCAAGCGCCCCGGACCAGCCTACACGCCGCCAAAGACACCCGAACAGCGCGCCGCCGATCGCATAGCCCGTCAGCAAGCACAACAAAGCCAGAACCAGCCACAGCCAGCAAGAGAGGTGAGCGTCTCGAAAAAGACGCTATCGCCAACCATTGAGTCTGGCGTATTGCAAATTGACCATGGACACGCCAAACCGTCAGCAAAGGCAGCCGCGAGCACTTCGTCTACGCCAGCAAAACCTACGCCAAGCAAGAGTGAATCCGAAAGCAATGACGCCGCCGCAAAACCAAAGCGCAAGCGGACGCGATCAAGACGGAAGAAGGCTACCGCCGCAAAAAGCAGCGAATAACTTGCACGTTTAAGCGAGTTTGCAGTATAATAGCAGTGCAGTCCCTTAAGTAAGGATTGTATCAGTATCTGAATTGTTTTAGGTTTCTATAATAATTTAGCTGTTTAGGATTTATGTTTAACATAAATTACGGCAGAGAATTCTATTGAGAATCTAAAGCAAAGCTCTAATCCGCCCTTCTCTTCATTGAGTTGGGTGGATTATCTTACTTGGTAGTGTTTACGCTTGGATTTTAGCAAAAATCATTGTATAATTTACACATGGAACTTTCAAAATACTCTCTTGGGCTTGATATTGGCACTACCTCCGTTGGCTGGGCGGTAATTGATTTAGAAAAAGAACGAATTCATGATTTAGGTGTGCGGATTTTCGAACGACCAGAGGATCCACAAAACGGCGACTCGCTCGCAAAACCGCGCCGCGATGCGCGCTCAGCTCGCCATCGGCTCAAACGCCGCCGCCAGCGCTTAAACTATCTGAAGCGATTTTTTGTCAATGAAAAAATTTTAACGCAGACGCAGATCACGGAAATACTTGATCCGAAATCAACATACAATAAGCTAGATATATACGCACTACGCGACAAAGTCCTTAACCACGAACTTACCGCCGAAGAACTGTTCAAAGTACTCTATCAAATTAGCAAGCGCCGAGGCTTTAAGAGCAATCGTAAGGTTGTAGAAGAAACAGATAGCGAGGGTGGTCGCGTTAGCAAAGCATTGACAATAAATGAGCAGCTCTTGGCAGAAAAAGGCTATAAAACCGTTGGTCAAGCGCTCGCAAAAGATGAAAAATACACTGAGCATAAACGCAACAAGCGCGACAGTTACACCAACAGTTTTGCGCGAGCAGATTTCATCCACGAGTTAGAAGAAATTATAAAAGCTCAACGAAGTTATGTTCTAAAAAGCGTGAGCGATGAAGCCCTGCGCAACCTTATTTATGGCGTTGACTCAGATGGCTTACTGACTAACCGCAGTGCTATTATGTACCAACGCCCGTTTATGACGGAAGAGCTAATCAAAAAGATGGTTGGCGAGTGCACGTTTGAAAAAGGCGAGAAACGCGCGCCGAGAGCAAGCTATAGC
>CAJPSU010000017.1 GCA_905373345.1 Candidatus Saccharimonadota bacterium | reverse complement strand
ATTTCGCCGTGCGAAATGCGTAATTTTCTCGCACTTTTATCAATCAAGCTTGTCGGTGTTTGTAGAATTTCCGCCATGTCGCGCGCGTCGCCAAGCACGCGGTTATAATTGCGCATAATACCGTTCATATTCCATAGTTCGCGCGTCATCGTGCCGGTGTAGGTAATGATTAGGTAAATTGCTGCTACCGATACAGTATTATGCTGCGCAGCATAGACGGCGAACGCGATAGCGGCAACTTTGATGGTTGTTGTAATTGATGAGTAGATGGCGCTCATTTTCAGAAAACCGGACATTAAATTAAATGAAGCGCTGCGCCAGCTGTTTGCTGTCTTTGTAAATTCTTTACTTTCTCGCATTTCGGCGCCTGACGATTTCACCGCTAAAATATTAGAAATAGCATCAGCAATTTTGCCGCTCATAGTATTGTTGGCAGCCGCTTCTTTCTCGTTTAGCTTCATCATTGGTCGCGAACCAAAATAGACCACTATAATGAAAATGACCGCGAAAATCGCCAAGAAGATAGCGTATTGCCATAACAATGTTGAGAGAACAACGATTGATCCAATAATGGAAATCACGACCGGCAGAATCGACCAAATGATAGTATCCCAGAAGCGTTCAAACGCTCCGGTAAATTTATTTGTTTGGCTAACGAGCGAGCCGCCAAACTTGTTAGCGTGGAAAAATAGCGTTTCGTTTGCTAATTTGTTGAATATTTTTACATACAAATCGCGCATCACGGAGACCTCGAATGTCCACACTAGATAAAGCACTAAGCGCCAACCGATAATCTCCGACCATAGTTGCGATAATCCGTATAATATCACGAGCTGCCATAAGTTGTTAGTGTCGCTGAGTCTCCCGTGCTGAATCATGTCGAGTAGCTGCGCAATAATCAGCGGGCCAACAAACATGCCGACGACGAACGTAGTTACCGTGGCAATAACTGTTATATCTCGCCGCCATTTGTATAACTGCGACGCACGCCAAAATAAGCGCAGAATAGATTGGCTGTCTTTTGATTTTTTACTCATAATAAATCTCCTTTTGTAGTATTTTGCAAGTTAAAATTCTATTCGTTATTGAGCGAATAGTGAAGAGAATAATAGAGGAACTCACTTACGAATTCATAATGAGTAGATTATATAGTAAGGTAGAGGCACGAGTCAAGCTGCGAGACTGTTTAGGGCTCGTCACGGTTAAAACGAAGATAATACAAACGGAGTTTTGAATGGCTATCGCGAGTTTTTGAGATCGTGTAGATTGTCAGTAATGTAAATGATTTACCAGAGCAAATCATTGTACTAGAAATTATTGAGCACAACTTTGGCGTATAGCGGGATGTCTTGATGGCTGTGCGGAAGAGGTGTGTTCGCCCCAGACATTATTAAAACTGGTACAATTATATATTTTCTTAATTCCGATGATGCAGAAACGCTTGATGGTGTATACCATAAGGTTGGAACAATTTAATCGTTGGGCTTGTTTGATAAAATTTATACTCTGCAGTCCATTGTGTTGTGATAGTGCTAGAAAAGTAAACTTCTTGTATTTTTAATGTAAATGATTTACAATAAGAATATGACGACCATCATACGCCGCGAAAGTAAATATGCTAATTTAGTGCGGGATTGTATAAAGCAGCTGGGTCACGCGACCCATGCGGATATTATGCAGCACTACACGGATCGCTATATACAGGTGAGCGCAACGACAATTCACCGAATCACGCAGCGATTAGTTGAAGACGGTGAAATAGCGCTTGCACCAAAGACAAAGAATGGTGATAAACGGTTCGACGCAAACATGAAACCGCATGATCATTTTTGCTGCACTCGGTGCGACTGTCTGATTGACATTACGTGTCCTGCGCTATGCCGCAAGATCCTGCAAGACCAATTGTGTAATTGCGTGCTAGACGGTTCTTTGACGGTTTATGGTGAGTGCCAAGAGTGTAGTTGTTGTAGAAAGGAGGAGTATGTCGATGAATAAAGCATGCAAGTGTATAAAAACCACATGCCAAGATTGCGCTAGCAATTGTAATTGTTCTGCTGAGTAAACGGTTGGCAAAATGGTATAATAAAAAATAACAAGGAGGGAGTATGGCATTATACAATATAACGAATCGTCAGGAGTTTGAGGAGAAAGTGCTGCAAAGTGCCAATCCGGTATTAGTAGATTTTTGGGCGACCTGGTGTCCGCCATGCCGTGCGATGGCGCCGATTTTACAGCAAATTGCTGGCGAAACTAGTTTTGATGTTATTAAAATTGACACGGAAGCGAGCGGTGATAATAGCGAATTGGCAAGAGAATATCGTGTGCAAGGTATTCCGAACATGAAGATTTTTGCGGGCGGCAAGGAAGTTCAAGAACTGATTGGCATGAGACCGAAGCAGATTTTGATTGACGCGCTCGAAAAAGCCGTGAAGAAGTAGGTGAACGGCTGAGTACTGAGTAATTTTATGTCGAGCCCGTTGCTTTTTCAGCAAATTGCCGACGATGATATGAACGCGGCATTTCGCGCCAAAGGGTGGACGCCAGTATATACTGCGTCGCCCTATTCGCGCATCGTACTAGTTGGGCAAGCGCCGGGGCGAATCGCACAGCAAACACACAAGCCGTGGAATGATGCAAGCGGGCGATTGTTGCGCCAGTGGCTAGGCGTAAGCGATGAGCAGTTTTACAATCCTGATTTGTTTGCGCTCATGCCGATGGATTTTTATTATCCTGGCAAAGGCGTGCATGGCGATTTGCCGCCGCGAAACAATTTTGCCGCAATGTGGCATCCGCAGTTGCTAGAGCGTATGTCGTATGTACGTTTAATAATTTTAGTTGGCGCATATGCGCAGAAATATTATTTAGTGGGGCGCGCCAAAAAGAATGTAACTGCAACGGTAGCGCAATTTGATACGTATTTACCAAATTATTTTCCGCTCGTACATCCATCGCCGCTCAATATTGGTTGGCGTAAACGTAATCAGTGGTTTGAGACGGAAGTAATTCCGATTTTACAAAATGTAGTAAAGGAGGCGCTAGTATGACGACGTACGATACTAAGCGGATATATGAAGATGCGAAGCCAGATGATGGTTACCGTGTTTTGGTTGATCGACTGTGGCCGCGCGGCATAAGCAAAGATAAGGCGGCGCTTGGCGAATGGTGCAGGGAGATTGCGCCAAGTAATGAACTACGGCAATGGTTTGCGCACGATCCTGCTAAGTACGATGAGTTTAAGGTAAAATATTTACAAGAGTTGGCGAATAATCCTGAAGTGGCAGCAGCTCTTGCGCGTTGGCGTTCTTATACGCGAGTTACGCTGCTCTATGGCGCAAAAGATACAGCACACAACCAAGCAGTAGTGCTATTAGAATACTTACGCTTGCATGAATCAGACGGTCTGAAAGTTATTCCATAGTAGCATGCTATTATCGTGGACCAAAACGCTGTTCGCGATATAATAAACATATGAATGCGGCGCTTAAGGAAAAATTGAAAACGCTCCCGCGCACTCCAGGTGTATATTTTCATAAGTCTAAAGACGATGAGATTATTTATATTGGCAAAGCGGCTATTCTGAAAAATCGCGTGCGGCAATATTTTCAAAGCAAGGCTGATATGGACGTAAAAACGCGCGCATTGGTAGCGGAAATTAATGATACCGACTGGATTGAAACTGAAAGCGAAATGGATGCGCTATTTTTGGAAAGCGAAATGGTGAAGCGTTATATGCCGCGCTATAATATTTTGTTGCGTGATGACAAATCGCAAACATTCGTCCGTATTGATATGAAGAACGAATGGCCGACGGTAACGTTTACACGGAATCCAGCAGATGACGGCGCGACGTATATTGGTCCGTTCTATAGTGGCTTTGCAGTGAAAAAAGCGCTGCGGTATTTACGTAAAATTTTTCCATATTATATTAAGCCGCCGAAACGTGAACGCATGAATTTAGAGGAACAAATTGGATTGGTGCCGAGCGCTGATGTGACGAGCCAAGAATATAAAAAATCATTGCGCAAATTGATTAGATATATTGAAGGCGGGCGCATGAAAATCGCCAAAGAAATTGAGCGCGACATGAAGCGGGCGGCGCGCAGCCAAGAGTTTGAAACGGCGGCACAGCTGCGTAATAAGCTGTCATATATGCACGAACTGCAGCGGCGGATTATGTTCGGCGACCGCGAGTTTTTGGACATATCAAAAGACCAGGCATTGATGCAGCTAGCTCAATTGCTCGGATTGCAATCACCGCCAGCGCGCATCGAGGGCTATGATATTTCGCATATGAGCGGCACGAATGTAGTGGCGAGTATGGTGGTTTTTACGAACGGCGTGAGCGACCGCGCGCAGTACCGTAAATTTAAAATGCACGTGCAGCGCAACGACGATACGGCAAACATGCACGAAACGATTCACCGCCGTTTTAGTGCAAAAAATGTAAAAGCATGGGGTATGCCAGATTTGCTGCTCATTGATGGCGGTAAAGGACAGTTGAACGCGGTACTATGTGAATTAGAAGTTCTCGGCGTGAATGTGCCGGCGATTGGGGTAGCGAAGCGCGATGAAGAAATTGTGATTGCAAAAGGCCGTTCGCCGATCGACGAGTCGTATATTGAGAAAATGGTAGCGAAGCCGACCCCTGGTGCGGTGGTGATTGATTCAAGCGGATACTATTTTGTGAATTTACATGTCGGGCGGCAGAATGCCGGTTCACATTCAAAGAATTTGCGCGGTGGTGATGCGCCTAGTCCATACGAAGACACGATAAAACTATTTCAGCGTATTCGCGACGAGGCGCATCGATTTGCTGTTAGCTATCACACGACGCTGAAGCGGGCGAATGCGACTAAGAGTGTTCTTAGTACGATTACCGGCGTTGGTCCGGCGACGCAGAAAAAACTTGTGCGTGCATTTGGCAGCGTGCGCGGTGTGCAGACGGCAAGCGAAGAGCAGTTGCGAACGGTTGTGAATCCCGTGTTGGCGGCGCGTATTCGGGCAACCTTTATAGACAACGACTCGAAACTCTAGCGAAATATATCGTAATGCGCTATACTAAGATGAAATGAAAAGGCAGTTCTTGACGTTTATATTGCGCTGGATCTTGAATTCGTTTGGTCTGTGGGTTGCTGTGCGTATTTTTGGGACGGGATATAGCGAAGTGCAAATTAGCGCTGGAGCGCCGGCATTTTTGATAGCTGGGCTTATTTTTTCGGTCGTGAACGCTGTACTGAAGCCGATTGTTATTATTTTGTCGCTGCCAGCGATATTGATCACGCTTGGATTCTTTACTATCATTGTCAATGGTCTGATGGTATGGGTTTCTCTGAAATTGGCACCTGGATTGCAAATGACATTTTGGAATTCGGTATTGACGGGCTTAGTATTGAGTTTGGTAAACTATATAGTAAGCAGTTTGCTTGAATTGGAGTATACTCAAGCGCGGGAGGAGGACTAGGCGATGAATATAACGATGATATTACAGATTGCAACAATTGTATCAGCCGTGCTGATGGTGATTGCAATTCTGCTGCAGCAACGCGGCGCAAGCCTTGGTGCTGGATTTGGCGGCTCTGGCGAGTTATATACCACGCGGCGCGGGCTTGATAAGAGTTTGTTTGAAGTGACGATTTTTTTGGCAGTGATATTTGTATTATCAATTATTGCGTCGCTCGTACTGCCAAGTTTGTCATAATGGGGCTGGTGTGTGAACGATTTGGGCGATCTACAACCAAAACGGCAGCGTTCCGCACTGAACCGCAGAGATTTTACACGTCGATTGAAGCGTGCTGGCGGCGTGACGCAGCGTCATGCGCGGCGTTTTATTCTACGGCGCATCAATAGTGTTCGGTTGGTGACTGGTGAAATTATTACGTGGCTGGCAGTTGTTGGCATTTTGGTTGCAACGCTTGGATTGCAGCAAACATGGGGCAACGTGTCGGCGTATATGCAGGGCGGGTATCGTTCGGGTGGCGTATACGCCGAAGGTATTGTTGGTTCGCTTGATACACTTAACCCGTTATTAGCATCAAACGAGGCGGAGGCGTCGGCGGCGCGGCTAATGTTCTCAAGCTTATATCATTATGATACAACTGGCGCGCTTCATGCTGATGTTGCGTCGTCTATGGCGATACGCGATTCAAAAATCTACACTGTCACACTGCGCGACGCAATGTGGCAAGACGGACATGCGCTTACGGCGGATGATGTTGTGTATACTATTGGGCTTATTAAAAATCCGCAAACGCGCTCGCCGCTACGCGTTAATTGGACGGACGCGGTTGTGAAAAAAATTGACCAGCACACCGTTGAATTCACGTTGCCGACTGTTTATGCAGCGTTTCCGCATGCGCTCACATTCCCGATTGTGCCGAAGCATCTTTTGCAGAATGTCGAACCGTCAATGCTCCGTGAGTCGTCGTTTAGCCAAAACCCGACTGGAAGCGGTCCGTTCAAGTTTCGCCGCCTGCAGACAGCAGGGCTATCGAATGCTTCAAAGGTGTTGCAACTTGTACCACATGCAGAATATTACAACACTGTGCCTCGTGTTTCGCGTTTTGAATTACGCGCCTACACCGATGACGCAGCGTTTACAAAAGCTATCAAGAACAGTGAAGTGACCGGTGTGGTAAGTGCGCCGGCGGTGCTTGCGCATGGTAAGCGTCCGTCGCAGTACCGCGTCATATCGGAGCCGCTTAATAAAGGCGTATACTTACTGTTTAATACAAGAAATCCGGTGCTGCAGGACAAAACAGTGCGCCAAGCTTTGCAGCTCGCGACAGATACGGCGGCAATTCGCCAAGCAGTCGGCGGCGGCGTGCAGACGCTAGATGGTCCGATTTTACATTCAATGTTCTCAAGCGGTGAGGTGCCGCGTGCGCCAAAGCCAAACGCTGAAAAAGCTGCTCAGCTACTTGATAGTGCTGGATGGAAAATAAAAAATGGCACGCGGTATAAGGGCGACCAAGAACTTAAGTTGACTATCACAACGACGAGTAGCAGCCAGTATAACAAGATCATTGATACGGTGAAGCGGCAATGGAATGCGGTTGGCGTGGCAGTTGATGTCAATCAAGTCGATACAAATTCGGCAGTTTCAAATTTTGTGCAAGGCGTGCTGCAACCGCGCAATTTTGACGTGCTGCTGTATGAACTTGCGCTTGGCGCCGATCCTGACGTGTATGCGTATTGGCACTCGTCGCAGGCTTCGGCGACAGGCTATAACTTTTCTAATTATTCAAATCAATTGAGCGACGCGGCGCTTGCAAGCGCGCGAACTCGGTTGGAGTCAAATTTGCGCATGGCGAAATATGCGCAGTTTGTACGGCAGTGGTTGAGTGATGTGCCGGCAATTGCGCTATACCAAGCGTCGTCGGAATATCTTGTCAACACGAATGCGTATATCGTTAAGCCGAAAGGGTCACTGCCTGAACTATCAGATCGCTATGCTCGTGTGAGCGAGTGGTCGGTTTCGCCGGCAACTGTTTACAAAACGCCGTGAGCTACAGTATAATGATGAGGTATTTTGCTATCGCATGGTACAATTTGCAATATGCAGACGTGGCGGAATTGGTAGACGCGCTAGCTTGAGGGGCTAGTGAGCATTGCGCTCGTGGAAGTTCAAGTCTTCTCGTCTGCACCAGACTATAAGGTGAAAAGAATAAATGGCGCGTTGGCGGAGCGGTTACGCAGAGGTCTGCAAAACCTTTTAGACGAGTTCGACTCTCGTACGTGCCTCCACGAGATGACTCCAAAAGGGGGTCGTTTTTTATTTCAAATACGGTACAATAGAATATAAGCGCAGATGGTGGAACTGGTAGACACGTTAGACTTAAAATCTGATGCCCAAAAGGCGTGCGGGTTCGATTCCCGCTCTGCGCACCAAACTTGAGTAGGGGATATTGTGTTGAGGAAAAATAATAGCTGCAAATTTATTTTACACATATGGCGTGCGGTGAATGCACGCTTCGTAGTGGCGTGGCAGGCGGTTAGTGTCTTTTTCACTGCTATATGGTATAAGTGGAGTATCCGGCGGTATGATTTTTTGAGCCGCCGCCCGCACCGCAGTTTTCGTCGTACACGCCGCCGCGATTATAAGCGTAGCCTAAAATTGCCAGGCTACATTGTATTTACGCGCCAGGTAAATCGTATGTTGCGTGTGCATTGGCGAATATTCGTACCAATGATTGTGATATATGCGACGATCATGGCATTTGCTGGTGCGATTACGAGCCAGGAAGTGTACAATTCAGTCGGAAAACTAATATCTGATTCAATGAATAACTTGTTTGATGGCGGCATAAACTCGCTTGCGCAGGCGGGGCTAACAGTGCTAGCGTCGTTTTCAATAAACTCGTCGTTGCCGGCCGACCAGCGATTATTAATGGCGTTGTGTTTGATGATGGTGTGGCTGACGACAGTATGGCTGCTGCGCGAAATAAAGATGAACCGCCACCCTCGGCTGCGCGACGGATTGTACAATGCGAGTGCGCCGATGATGTCTACAGCACTCGTCCTGCTAGTGCTGCTTGTCCAATTATTGCCGGTTGGCATCGCGGCGCTATTGTATGCTGGGTTGTCATCGGCTGATTTGCTGAGCACGGGGTTCGCGCGCATGCTGTTTAGCGTTTTTGCAGCGGTGATCGCGGCACTTGTACTGTATTGGATTTCAAGCACAGTTATTGCACTCGTTGTCGTGACACTGCCGGGGATGTATCCAATGCGTGCCGTTAAAGCGGCAGGCGATTTGGTGATTGGGCGGCGTTTGCGGATTATGTATCGATTGGCGTGGGGTGCGCTTTGTGTTCTATTGACATGGCTAGTGATTATGGTTTCTATCGTCATGCTCGACCGCTGGTTATCGTCAATGTGGTCGTGGTTAAAAAACGTGCCAATTGTGCCGTATGTTGGCGTGATCGTTGTCGCATGGTCGGTCGTGTGGTATGCCGCATATGTATACCTGTTGTATCGAAAGGTTGTTGACGATGACGCGAAGCCGGCTTAATGAAATCAAAAAGCTGCTGAGTAAATACAGCTACGAGTATTACGCGCTTGATCAGCCGTCGGTAAGCGATGCGGTATATGATAGCTTGATGAGCGAGTTGAAGCAAATTGAAGCAGCGCATCCGGCGTGGATAACGTCTGACAGTCCGACGCAGCGTATCGGCAATAAATTGTCTGATGGTTTTGTAAAAGTTCGTCATCCGCGGCGCATGGTTAGTTTGAATGATGTGTTTGACAAAGACGATGTTGTCGCGTGGGTGGATCGGATTAATAAATTATTGCCGGCGGAAAATCATGAATTCTTTGCTGATATAAAAATGGACGGGCTAGCATGCGCGCTCATCTATGTTGACGGTATATTTACGCAAGCTGTAACGCGCGGCGATAGTTTTGTCGGCGAAGATGTAACGAATAATGTGCGAACAATTAAAAACGTGCCGCTGCGTTTGCATGAAGCAGAAGGTTATGAGTTTTTTCTGCATGGGCGCACAGAAATCCGCGGCGAAATTGTCATGCTCAAAAAAGACTTTGCAGCATTGAACGAACGGCAGCGTGCCGCGGGTAAGCCTGAGTTTGCTAATCCGCGAAACCTTGCGGCGGGTACGATCCGCCAGCTTGACCCGAAACTCGTAGCGGAGCGGCCGCTCCATTTTCGCGGCTACGATATCATTCGCGACAATGCGGGCGATGTGCCGACGAATAGCTTCGTCTATCAGGC
>CAJPSU010000016.1 GCA_905373345.1 Candidatus Saccharimonadota bacterium | reverse complement strand
GTGTTACGTTGCCGCACGCCGGATTTGTTTTATGCTCAACGCATCCGGTTGATTATCCGGCAATTGGCGCAAACGGCGTTGTAACGCTCCGACCGTATGAGGGTGTCTTGGTTGAATGTAGCGAGCACCGATTGCAGTGCGATAACTAAGCGAAGAGCTGCACAATTAAAAACGTATGTGCAGCTAATTGATCAGCAGCTTGACTTGATTTCGTCGGGTAAAAACCCTTTCTCGTGCTGAAAGCCTGCTTGCCGTTTGTAATCTTTGCCGTAACCGAGATCTTTCATCAACTTCGTCGGCGCGTTACGGATATGGAGCGGTACAGGCGCGTCGGGAAATTGTTTTGCTAGGTCTTTGGCGGCATGCATTAGGTCGGTGATTTCGCGCGATTTCGGGCTGCGCGCCAAAGCGACGGCGCAGTGGTATAAATTATAGTTCGCTTCCGGTAGCCCGACGCGTTCAACCGCTTGGAATGTTGCCACCGCGAGCGCGAGCGCGCCATTACCCGCTAGCCCAATGTCTTCAGAAGCGAAAATTATCATGCGTCGCGCGATAAACTTTGGATCTTCTCCGGCATCAATCATTCGGCTGAGATAATAGAGTGACGCTTGTACGTCGCTTCCGCGTAGTGATTTGATGAACGCTGAAATTACGTCGTAGTGCATGTCGCCTTTTTTGTCATAGCCAGGAATTTTCTTTTGTGCTGTTGCCTTTACGATATCGGGTGTAATTTTTTCGCCAAAACCGAGTGCTAATTCAAGATTTCCGAGTGCTACGCGTGCGTCGCCGCCGGATAATTCTGCGAGATAATCTAGCGCTTTCGGCGTGACCTGCTTTGATTTGCCAAGCGTTTTTAACGCGCGCTTCAGAATTGCAATAATTTCATCTTTTGCAAGCGGCTGCAATACAAGCACGCGTGTACGGCTCAGCAGAGCGGGAATGACCTCAAAGCTGGGGTTCTCGGTCGTGGCACCAATCAAGGTAATTAGCCCTGACTCAACGTGCGGTAAGAACGCATCTTGCTGCGCTTTGTTGAAGCGGTGGATTTCGTCGACAAATAAAATCGTGCGCAAACCTAAATTCCAATTTTGCCGCGCGTGTTCGATTACTTTTTCAACGTCTTTTTTACCGCTTGTGACGGCGCTGAGCTCAATAAATTCCGCGTTCACTTCGCGCGCGATAATACGCGCCAGCGTCGTTTTGCCTGTGCCCGGCGGACCCCAAAAAATCAAACTGACCGGTTCGCCCTGCACCACGATTCGGCGCAATAGCTCGCCGTTGCCGAGCAACTGCCCTTGTCCAATTACCTCGTCTAAGCTCTTTGGACGCATTCGTTCTGCGAGCGGTACTCTCTCCATACTTGTATTATACCGCGATACGTGGTGTAAAAAAATAGAGCGTTACTCACCTGTATTTGTGCTTTTGGTTGAACCGTGCGATAATTATAAGCAATAAAAGGAGGGGTTATATGGAAATTCTTATCATCATATGCGTACTTGTATTCATTGCGATGTTGAGTGGTGTACGGGTAGTAAATCAATACCAGCGCGGCGTAGTGCTGACACTTGGTAGGTTCTCTGGTGTGCGTGAGCCAGGGCTTCGTATCGTTTTACCGGTCATCCAAACGATGACATTAGTTGATATACGATCGACGCCGATTGACGTGCCGAAGCAAGAGGTGATTACTAGAGATAACGTAACAGTTGGCGTTGATGCAGTTGTTTATTTTCGCGTCGTTAATGCACCGAAAGCTGTGCTTGAGACAACGAATTACATCTATGCTACTAGCCAGTTTGCACAGGCTGCTTTGCGTGATGTGACCGGTAATGTTGACATGGACGATCTACTTGCTAAGCGCGAAGAAATCTCGCAGCAAATCAAAGAGATTGTCGACGCCGAGACAGACAAATGGGGTATTGACGTCGAAAATGTAAAAATTCAAAATATTGAGCTGCCAGGTGACATGAAGCGGGCGATGGCGAAGCAGGCAGAAGCTGAGCGCGAACGTCGCAGTAACATTATAAATGCTGATGGTGAAAAACAAGCTGCTAAAACTTTGGCGGAGGCGGCTGAAATCTTAGCAACAACGCCGGGTGCAATTAACTTACGTACATTGAACACCTTGGAGCGCATATCAACAGAGCCATCACAAAAGACAATGATGCTGTTTCCGGTTGAATTGATTGACGCGCTGCGCGGAAGTCGGGAAAAATAAAACTCATTGTAATAGCTTAAGTACTTTGCCATAATATAGGGAGTATGTATTACAGTAATCGTGTTGACTTAGGGCGCATGCTTGGCGGTCGTCTCACAGACCTCAAGGGTGTAGAGCCTGTGGTTATTGCACTTAAGGAGAGCGCTCTAACTGCGTGTATTGGGCTAGCGAGTACGATTAACGGTTGGATTTTCCCTTTGCTCAGTAAAACAATTGAGATTCCTGGCGACCCTCGTATAATGGGCGCTATTGGACCAAACGGAAATTTTACCTGGAGTCCTGATCTTGAAAAGATAGAGATCGACAGTATAGAGATGGAATCTCATATGGTTATTGAAGACGCTAAGCGCCAGGCCTTTTCGGAGTTGAATCAGTTGCTTGGCAAGTATGGTAATTTTTCTAAAGAAGCGCTTAATGGCAGGGTTCTTCTGCTGACAGGCGACGTTATAAGAGATAGGATGGAGATTGCAGTTGCACTTGAATATTTAAAATCCGTCAGATACGCAAATTTGTATGGGCTTGGGGGAAATGTTGAGTCTGATGTCGCGACTTTTTACCACATTAATACTGACGTGTCAGTTGTACTCGATGTCATGTCGCACATGTTTCCTGCCGAACATTATTTCGAAAGGCAAGAAGACTATTCTGTCGAGGAGTGTAGATTATTAGTAACAAACATTTCGCAGTATTGGACGTAAAGGAGTGTAGTAAAAATGGACAACAATAATGCTACTATTCAGCAAAATCAAGAGATTCAAAATGAAGATCTGGCTAGAGCTAGCAATGCTATAGGTTTGATATCGCAAGCCTTTTCTGAGAAAGTGGTTGGACAGGAAAGGCTGCGGGCGATATTAATCATTAGCCTTATCACCGGGGGAAATATTTTGCTTGAGAGCGTGCCCGGTCTAGCAAAGACGACTGCAGTAAAAGCACTCGCATCCAGCGTTGGCGGAACGTTTAAACGCATCCAATGTACGCCGGACCTCCTGCCGAGTGATATTGTCGGTACTCAGATATACGATGGGTCTAGAGGTGAGTTTCGAACTGAGCTTGGTCCAATTCACGCAAATTTTGTACTGCTTGATGAGATTAATCGTTCTAGCGCAAAAACGCAAAGTGCCCTTTTGGAGGCAATGCAAGAGAAGCAGGTTAGCATTGGTGGAGTAAAATATAACCTGCCAAATCCTTTTATGGTGCTTGCGACGCAAAATCCTATTGAGCAGGAGGGTACGTATGAATTACCCGAAGCACAGCTTGATCGCTTTCTATTTAAGGAAATATTGTCGTATCCATCGTCTAAGGAAGAGGTGGCAATACTTAAGAGAATTGAGTCTGGGATATTAGATGAGGGTCAGGATCAAGAAACTGAACCGCGAGTTTCTGCAGATGAAATTGTATATTTACAAGGCCTAGCAAAGAAAGTCTACATAGACGATGCGGTAAAAGACTATATTGTTCAAATTGTGTCCGCCACGAGGGATCCCAAATCTGTAATTGCGCCGGATCTTGCTAAATATGTGCAATATGGTGCAAGTCCACGTGCAAGCATCGCTCTTCAGCAGGCATCAAAAGTCCTCGCACTAATGAACGGTCGAGGTTATGTCATACCGGAAGACATTAAGCAGCTTGGCTTTAGCGTATTGCGACATAGAATCATCCTTAATTTTGAAGCTGTTGCCGATCAAGTTCATTCCGAAGTTATTATTAATGCGATACTCAATACAGTAACAACGCCATAGCTTTATGAGTAGTCTTTTATCTCAAGTCAAATCTAAAATGATGATTTACTCGCATGAAAAAACGCGAGAGCTGCTTAGTGGAGAATATGGGTCGGTATTCAAGGGGCGTAGTATGGATTTTGATGACTTGCGAGAATACGTCATTGGCGATGACACTAAAGATATTGACTGGAAAGCAACGGCGCGTAGCGGCAATACTCTCATCCGTCGGTATATTGCTATTCGAAAGCACAATATTCTATTGATTGTTGACACTGGTAAAAATATGGCAGCAGTGAGCGAATCAGGAGATATTAAGCGCGATGTGTCTATAATGGTTGCTGGAGCTATTAGCTCCATTGCTATAAACCATGGTGACTTAGTTGGTATGTTGTCTGGGGATACGGAATCGAATAGCTTATTTCATTTTAAAGGCGAAAGTTCGCATATTGAGCAAATTCTGCAACATATTCAAAAAGCAACACGCTTAGATTCTCCGCGAGGAAAAATTGCTAATCAGCTAGATTATGCTGCGCGAAATTTGCGCAGGAAAATGATTACTGTTGTTATTAGTGACGATAGCCATATTGATGAGGAGTGTCAAAGGAGAATTCGTAACCTACGAGCACAGCATGAGATATTATGGGTTACGATTGGCGATGCTTCTGGACTCAAATCACATATAGATTTTTTTGATATAGACAATGATCTTCCGTTGTTGAGAGTGCCTAGGTTGGCGAAAGCTATTAGGGCGTCTTTTGAAGAAGCAAACAAAGTCACTATTGATAACCGTATGAAATTTTTTAATAGGATGGGTGTCGTTGAGCAGCGGATAACTGGCGAAAGCGAAGTCATGCACAATCTTTATCGGCTACTGGAGAGGAGTCGCTATGCCAGAATACGCTGAACTAAGAGAGTGGATGGAGTTTGATATAACTGCCATGCTAGTTGGTGTATTGTTGGTTGTTGGGCTATGTACATGGTATGGATTTGTTTTTTTTGTAACCAGAAAAAAACCGCAGCGGACGCTGGCGACTCTTAAACCGAAGCCTTATGCCCCACCCGATATCACCCGCCTACAGGAAAAGTATTTGTCTATGCTTTCTGAATTGGAAGAAAAGTATTCTGATAAGAAGTTGTCAAATAAAGCAGTTCATCAGAAGTTGAGCTATCTAGTGAGGTTCTTTGCGTATGAAGTCAACGGACATAGAGTTGATACCTTAACTCTTGCTGATCTTGAGAAAAGTCGGTATGAGAACTTGACAAAAGCTGTGAGGTTATATTATCCTGCGGAATTTGCTAAATTTCAAGAAAGCGATGTCGCGACGTCAATGGCACTTGCGAGAGAGGTTATTCAAAAGTGGAACTGATTGCATGGTGGATGATGCCGCTTATGGCAATTCTTGTGGCGGTAACGTTGTTTTTGGCGCGTGCTTCCCAGGCGCGTCGCGATCATACACGAGAAAGGCTGCCGCTTGCAAATAGTTTTAGGCTGCTAGCTCTGCCTGAGTATAAGCTATTTTTGAAGAGGTACGCTTTTCTCACGAGAGCAGTTCTTGTTGCCTGTATTCTTTCGCTGTTTCTCTTGGTTATAATATCCGGTAGGCCTGCGGCGGTTTCCGTTGTGCAGCCTGATGTCACTGGTCGAGATATTGTATTATGTTTGGATGTTCATTCGCTTTTAGCTATTAATATGGATGCAAGAATAACAAAAACGTACGTAGAGTTAGCAAAACAGTTTAAGGATGAGAGGCTTGGTTTGGTGGCGTTTGATGCATCTCCGGTAACTATCTTTCCATTGACGGATAATCGTGAATTTATCGTTGAACAACTTTCTCAATTTTCTAAAAAAGCTGAGAAATATTATGAATCACTAATAAAGAGGGAATGGTCAACAGACAAGACCGCGTTTGAGTTTAGAGATTTGGTAAGAGGAACGGAGCAAGGGGATACAGCTCATGTTGCTACTGGTGATGGTTTAGCGAGTTGCGTTAATCGGTTTGACAGGGCGGATTCCAAGCGCCTTCGGTCGGTTGTTTTTAGCGCAGAAAGCCGCGCTCGTTATATTGATCAGAACCAGATTGTTACTCTCCCTGAGGCGGCGGCTATAGCAAAAGACAAGAATATTCGTATATATGGTATGAATCTATATGATCATAATGATACAGATTCTGACGTGTTTAAATCAGCGATGCTTGCGACGAACGGTGATTACTATGCAGTAAACGAGGGCAGCGATATCTTGGCTATAAGAGGTATCGCAAATAAAATAGCCGCGCAAGAAGCAACACGGTTTAAGGGGTCGCCGCGGCTGCTGCGCATAGATCAGCCGCAAATTTTTATATATATGTTTATGGCGCTTTTGGTGGTGCTTATTATATTTGCATGGAGGATGGGGCTATGACGCTGCAGCCAGTTATGCCTCTTTGGACTATTGCGGCAGTCTTTACGCCAATAGCTGGATTGCTTATATATTTGATAATAGCTTATCGCCATGATCGTAGAAAATGGGCATGGCTGAGGAGGCTTTTCTTAGTTGCATTGACGGCTATAAGTGCGCTTGGTGTATCTGTGCTTGGTAAAACATATGCTACAGGAAATTCTTTACTAGATGTATATTTTTTATTTGATCAATCGTACAGTGCAAAAGCTCTTGACTATGACGGTGGCAAAGAGCGTCTTGAAGGCATGCGCCATGACGTGAAGGCTATTGCCAGCTCGTTAGTTGGTGCAGACTTTAATTTGATACTATTTGACAGTATCGTTTCAGCTCCGTTGCCGAAGACATCTGATATATCCGCGCTAGAAACGGTATTAAATACGACAGCGATTCGTCAAGCCGAAAGTGCCATTAGTGCTCCAGTGCAGTTGACAGAGCAAATGCTGCGGCGAGACTATGAGAAAAAGCCGCATAGAGGAAGGATTGTTTTCTATTTTGGTGATGGCGAGCAGACGGCAGACAAGCCGGTTGAATCATTTGAACGGCTTAAACCATTTATCAGCGGAGGCGCCATATTAGGATACGGCACAGAGAGCGGTGGTAAAATGCATGATAAGTATTGGGGTACAAAACTCCAAATAAGAGAATTTATACCCGACAATACGGCAAAAGACTCCTTCCCGCTGCCTGATGCAATTTCAAAAATTAATGAGACTAACCTGAGAAATATTGGAAAGCAGGCAGGATTGCAGTATTTTCATCGCACAAAGCCGGATGAAATAAGTGATATAATAAAAAAAATTGAAATAACGAAGGTAATTGAACGGAGTACGGATTCTGATTATTACGACAACCTGACATGGCTTATTGCGCCGTTCATGATTATCTTGAGTGCTATTGATGGTTGGGTATTTTATACATCAGACGTGAATGTTAAAAAGCTTCGAGAGGTAAATGATGAAGAATCGACCATTTGACCTAGCGAAGTTAGATTTTGAGAAGATTCGAAAAAGAAAGCGGAGGAAACTGCTGTGTTGGTCGGCGCCAGTTTGTGTCGCTATTATGATAACTGCTCTTTATCTTGTCTATATATCCGCCCTTAAGTCAATCGCCTACCGCTCGTATATTACTTCGTCTTACGAGACGACTGTCTCTTTTCTCGATCATTCCGCATTCGTCGATGTATTAGAGAAATATAAGGTGTATTTCAATCAGGGAAATGTATACTTTAAGAGAAAAAAATACAATCAGGCTGAAAATTATTTTCGGAAATCACTAGAAATCGTGCCGAAGACACAGGAATGCAGCGTGAGGATTAATCTTGCATTGAGCATTGAGGCTCAGGGTGACAGGGAAGTGGCTCTTAAGCACTATGATGCTGCGACGGAAAAATACGATGACGTAAAAGCGGTTTTATACGACGGGCAAGAGAGTTGCAATGTGCAGTTGAATAGGCTCTTGTACTCGGATAAGCAAGTAAAACACGAAGACTATTCTAAGAATCAACGCGATTTTTATGCAATTTATCAGCGGATTCAGGAGAAATCAAATGATGTAAAAAGAAAGAAAAATGGAGACGAAACAGATAGCCATAAGAGCAACAGCTCTGAGGCAACGAAAAAAGAGCTAGAGAATATGCAAAGAAAAATAGATGAATTGGAAGAGAAAACTAAAAAAGCGCAAAAATACAAGAGCGATAGAGAGGAGATGGATAGGTTCTGGCACGATAAAACGGACACTCAGCGACCATCAAAACGATGGTGAGGTGGCGAGATCTTGACGGTGTTTGTGGTGTTGTGTAATGGCAATATTATCTTACTGTATAAGATAGTATTTTGTTCATGATTTTGAATGAGAAATGTTTAATAACATAGCATACTCTTATACATATCTATTTAACAAAAAACTAGCTCCTATAAAAAGCTAGTCATCTACATTATGTGGTGCGGGTTAGGAGACTCTAACTCCTGGCCTCTTCCATGGCAAGGAAGCGCTCTAACAACTGAGCTAAACCCGCATAGGATTTCTACATATCATTATAGCGAACTTGCCGATTGATTTCAATACCTCTGCGCTATGTAGTATAATAATGAAAGGTATTTGCGGGTATCGTATAACGGCTATTATGTATGCTTCCCAAGCATGAGACGAGGGTTCGACTCCCTCTACCCGCACCAGACCATTGATAGTAGCTGTAGTCTAAGTAAAAAAACGTAGCGTACTGCTGTTCCGTAACAGTAGTTTTTTATTTTCATATATTTCATTGATGAAAGCATATATTCTATATTTATACACTCGGTGTATATTTTTTGTATAAAATAGCTTGCATAAACTAATAACTGGGTGTATAGTTAAATTATGAATGCACAATATGTATTGCTCGGATTTTTGACAGAAGGGGCAAATTACGGGTATGAGTTAAAGAAGAGATACGATGGGTATTTTGGCAAGGATAAGCCAATTCTGGCAGGTCAAGTTTATTCGACACTCGCGCGGCTGAAGCGCGATAATAAGGTAGAAGAAATTGCAGACACGAGCGAATCGGGCGGTCCTGACAGGGTTCGCTACGCTATTACTGAGCAAGGTAAAAGGGATTTGCAGTCCTGGCTAGAATCGCCCGAAGCGCCATCTCCGCAGTTGCAAGCGACGATGTATGTCAAAACAGTATTAGCAATCTTGAAAGACGGCGATGCTGCGCCATACCTCGACAACCAGCGCAAAGCTCATGTTCAGCGAATGCGCGAGCTGACAAACCGGCGCCGCGACAGTAGTTTATCAGACATGCTATTGATTGATTATGCGCTATATCATTTAGAAGCAGACCTGCGCTGGATCGAGTTGACGATTTCGCGCTTAATGAAATTAAAGGAGGAAATATTACATGAATCAACCAATAATTAGTGCTAAACGTATTAAAAAATCATATGGGCAGACCCACGCATTGCGCGGCGTATCCCTTGATGTGCTTCCGGGCGAAGTGCTGGCAATTATGGGTCCAAGCGGCTCTGGCAAGTCGACGTTACTTCATAGCTTGGCGGCAATTATCAGTGTGGATAGCGGTGAAATTATGCTTGATAGAAAACGCATTGATAAACTAAGTGACGATAAGCGCTCTAAATTGCGCCGTACGTGCTTTGGGTTTGTATTTCAGTTCGGACAGCTTGTGCCGGAACTGACAGTTCATGATAACGTGGCGTTGCCGCTGTTGCTGAACGGCGTTGACCGTAAAGAGGCGTATCAGCGTGCTAATACGTGGATTGACAAGGTTGGATTGAACGGTAAAGAGGAGAGCTTGCCGGGTGAATTGTCGGGCGGGCAAGCGCAACGGGCGGCGATTGCGCGGGCGATGGTGATTGAGCCAAAGGTGCTGTTTGCGGACGAGCCAACCGGTTCGCTTGATTCGCTCAATTCCGAGAAGGTGATGGAGTTGTTTATCAAAACCGCGAAAGACAATGGAACGACGGTCATTATGGTGACGCATGAGCCGACGATTGCCGCCTATGCCGATCGCGAGATTATTGTTCGCGACGGGCAAATTGCTGGAGGGCGAAAATGAGTATCAGTTGGCTGTTGTTCAAAAAATCTGGCCGCCAATCAATTGGGCGTCTCAGCCTGACGGCGGCGGCAGTCGCGCTTGGTCTTTTTGTTCTATTGGCACTGACGGCAGGTACGAACGGCTTGATGGGTCGTGCGCAGCATGTCGACTGGCGTTTTGCGGTATTTAATGCTAAGCAGAATAATCAAAAACCAATTCCTGGTGTGTCGCCGTTAAAGGCGTCGTTGTATATGCCTGGTAATCTCAACAAATGGCACGACAAAGAGTTTGATGTAACGTCAGTCTATGCGGCAGGAGATCATGCGCTGAAGTTGCCAGGCGGAATAAAGACGCCGGCGCCGGGCGAGTATTATTTGTCGGAAGC
>CAJPSU010000015.1 GCA_905373345.1 Candidatus Saccharimonadota bacterium | reverse complement strand
TTGTGGGACAATCCGGTTCCGGTAAAACAACAGTGATTCGCGCATTTGCCGAGCGCTTGCTTGATGCCGAAGCACATGTACCTGAGAATTTGCGGTTTCGCCAGGTGTTCATTCTTGACTCGGCGACGTTGATTGCGGCAGCGCCCGGGCGCGGCGAGCTGGAAAACCTTGTCATGCAGGTACTTAGCGAAGCGTATGACGCGAAAAATATCATCATTTGCCTGGAAGACGCGCAGCTATTTTTCGAAGAAGGTACGGGTGCGGTTGATTTATCAAATGTATTGCAGCCGATTTTGGATGCCGGCAAATTGCGCATCATTTTATCAATGGATGAGCAGCGCTTTTTGGAAATCGGGCAACGCAATCCGGCGCTTGTTAACGCGCTCAACCGCATCAACATTGCCGAAACGAATGAAGATGAGACATTGCAAATTTTGCAGGAGCAGCTAATCTACACTGAAGCGAGCCGCCACGTTACGTTTATGTACCAAGCGGTGAAAGAAGCGTATCGGTTGGCGCTGCGCTACGTGCACGATTTGGCGATGCCGGGGCGCGCTTTCAAACTGCTTGAATCGTCGGCTGGCTTTAGCGAGTCGGGATTGGTAACGATGAACTCGGTGCAGCGTGCGATCGAAAAGACGCTTGACGTTAAAGTTAGTGTTGCAAGTGATGCAGCAGATCGCGAGCGTCTGCTTAATATGGAGGATCTAATCCATGAGCGTATGGTTAATCAAGTGCGCGCCGTCAATGTCGTAAGCGATGCTTTGCGCCGGGCACGGGCAGGTGTACGTAATGAGAATCGTCCGATCGGTACGTTTTTATTTCTTGGTCCGACCGGGGTGGGTAAAACAGAGCTCAGCAAAGCGCTTGCTGACGTGTATTTTGGCGGTGAAGGCAAGCTAATACGGTTAGACTTGAATGAATTTGTACGCCCCGACGATGTGACGCGTCTCATTGCTGATGGCGCAGATGATCCGATGAGTCTAACAGCGCAAGTTATGAAGCAGCCATTTAGTGTTGTGCTGCTTGATGAAATTGAAAAAGCCGCGCCCGAAGTGCTCGCAACGCTGCTGCAGCTGCTTGATGAAGGTATTTTGCGCGATGCTAAAAACCGCGAGATTAGTTTCCGCGATGCTATTGTTATTGCGACGAGCAACGCTGGCGCTGATCGGATTCGCGAATATATTGAGCGCGGCTATCAATTGGAGCAATTTGAGCAGCAGTTTATCAATGAATTAATCAACGCTAATTTATTTCGCCCCGAGTTTTTGAATCGTTTCGACGAGATTGTATTGTTCCGCCCGTTCACGCCAGCAGAGTTGGTTCAAGTGCTAGATTTAGTGCTAGCGGGCGTCAACAAGACGCTTGCGCCGCAAAAGATTTCGGTTGACGTCGCCGATGATGCCAAGCAATTGCTTGTGCAGAAAGGCTACGATCCGCGTTTGGGTGCTCGCCCGATGCGCCGCGTCGTGCAAAAAGCTGTTGAAAATACCGTTGCCAAGCAAATGCTTGCAGGCAACGTAAATCCGGGCGACACGGTGCACATTACGCTTGAGCAAGTTGAGCAAGCTTTCGCAAACACTCCGCCGCCGCAGCCGATAGCGTCGTCTGCCGGCGTTGAATTACCGCCTGTAGCAGATGGCGACGCTGCCGTCTCTAAGTCTGAATTAAGTACTTGAAATATTCTTTCGGTTAGAACTGGTTTGCGACTGACGGGAGAATGCGAGCACGAATTAGCTTACATAATTAAAATATCCGCCCATGATTAGAGCGGATATATTATCTGCAGCCTGCTAGCTACTCATTATTATCGTCTAGGTTTACCTTTATCTCAACGTGAGTTGGCGCCATTGCATTGGTCGTTTCAGCGTTGACGAACTGGTACGTTTTTGTGCCGTAAATAGCGTCGTCGCGGTCGGCTTTTGGTATAGCGCGAATGCGCAGCCAGTTGCCTTTGTCGTTCTTGAATTCGTACACTGGGCTTGAGCTACCCTCGTATTCGATTTTTTGCTGTACGAATCCGGCTTTCTTGGCCTTCTCACTCAACTCCTTGACTGTATCGCCGACAGTTGCATTATGCCCGTATGTCACGACTGATGCGTAGCTGCGATGTTTGTCCCAGCTATAGACGCGCTTATCGCCGAAGATATTTGAGCTGATGGGCCGATAATTCTCGCCGAGATTCAAATCACGATAAATTGACACGATCTGTGCGTGTCGTCGATGATGGCTATTCTCGACAATCATACGGTCGACGAGGTACACACTCATGCTTAAAAGTGCGAAAAAAAGAAATACGAGTACTGCGTACGACAGTAAACTGCGTTTGATTAGAAAATGCGTATCAGTTTTTGAGATATGGCGTGATCGCGCTCTCTTTGCTTTTGTCTGTGTTCGCTTCGTTTTCTTGAGGGCTGTTTTTTTCGTAACCATAAGCTTAGTGTATCATATCTGACCTGATTTGCAATATGGTATACTATGAGGGTAAAGGAGAGTATATGGCAAAACATCGCAGTTGGCACGGTGCTGATATCAAGCGCGCTCGCAAAAAGAAGTTAAAGATTGAGAAACGCAAGAAGCAATTAGTTTAGTTTTGCGCAGTTGCATCATTTCAAAACCGCTTGCAGACGATTGTCTATTTGCAAGCGGTTTTGAAATAAGTTTTATTGTCTTTGGGTGTTGTCTCATCATATACAACATGGTACCCCGCACAGGAGTCGAACCTGCAGCCTTTGGTACCGGAAACCAACGCTCTATCCAGTTGAGCTAACGGGGCATACGCTAAATTATTGGCACTTGATGGTACGCCCGGCAGGACTCGAACCTGCGACCCTTTGGTTCGAAGCCAAATACTCTAATCCACTGAGCTACGGGCGCATATAGCTGTAGTATAGCATGAAACGCGCTATAATATAAACATGAATATTCAGTATAAGGCATCTCTTAGCGCACTAACGACGATGGGTCTCGGCGGTGATGCGGCACAACTCGTTGAAGTGTACTCGCCAGACGACGTGCGCCAGGCGGTTATCTACGCGCGCCAACACAGGCTACCGTGGTATGTGCTCGGCGGTGGCAGCAATACGCTTGCGCATGATGACGGATTTAACGGGCTCGTTATATTAAATAAAATTCCCGGTACTGACGTTATTGATCAAACAATGCGGCATACGACATTTACGGTGGGGGCGGGCGAACTGTGGGATGTGTTTGTTGCGCGAACGGTTGATGGGAATTTATCCGGTATAGAATGTCTGTCGGCAATTCCAGGCACAGTTGGCGCCGCGCCGGTGCAAAATATTGGCTCATACGGGCAAGAAGTTGCCTCGGTTGTTACTTACGTTGACGCGTATGATACAAAAAACGATACGTTTACGCGGCTGCAAAACGCAGAGTGCGAATTTTCGTACCGCCATAGTATTTTTCGCGGTCACGAACAAGGACGCTATATTATCACGGCAGTAACTATGCAGCTCCGTACTGCGCTACCGCAGCCGCCATTCTATAAGGCGATTGAAACGTATCTGCGCGAGCACAGTATTGCTAATCCGTCCGTACGGCAGCTCCGTGACGCTGTCATCGCGATTCGCGCGAATAAATTACCCGACCCGCGTACTACGCCGAACACAGGGTCGTTCTTCAAAAATGCTATTGTCTCGCGCGAGGTTTACGAGCGCATCGTTGCTGATTATCCTAATGCGCCGCATTACGATCTGCCAGACGGCAATGTGAAGATTCCAACCGGTTGGCTGATTGAGCAGTCGGGGCTGAAGGGTGCGCTGTATCGCGGTATGCGCGTCTATGATAAGAACGCGCTTGTGCTTGTTAACGAATCGGCGAAAAGCTACGACGATCTCGCGGCGGCACGGCAGTATATCATCAATACGGTGCAAGCAGAATTCGGCATCATCATTCAGCAAGAGCCACTTGAGATCTCGTACTGAAAAAAGAACTATTTTTATTTTGTCATAAGCATCATATAATAGTATTATGCATGGGCAATCGCGAGGATTTAGTCTAATAGAGGTAATGACGATCGTGACGGTTATTGGTATTCTGGCAGCGATTGTTGTCGTGTCAGCGACGGGCATTGCTAGGATTTCGAGAGACAATCAGCGTCAGCTCAATGTGAATGCTATTGCCGAGCGGCTTGAGCTGTACTATAAATTGCACACTTCTACTGCTGGGCGTAGTTATCCTGTTAAGCAGGATATGCAGACAAAAGCCCAAGAAGTCATTAACGACAATGAAGCGCTTATTGCACCGGGCAAAACAGGCAATAGTTTAGTTGCTACGGATACGACAGGCGAGCCGATGGTAAGCGTAAGTGAATATGTGTACCAAGTGTTTGACGCTGATGATAATATTTGCACGAGCGTTCCCTGCGTACGTTTCGTGTTGTACTATCGTACCGAATCAGATAACACCGTTCACAGAGTAGAGAGTTTACATCAACAATGAGGTGTGCGAACGAAAAAGGTTTTACGATCGTTGAGGTGGCTGTCACGTTGCTTGTGACGTCGGTGTTTGTTGCCGGTATTATACGTCTGCAAACGAGTGTGAGCCAACTATCTATTCAACAAGTTCAGCATCGTATCGCGAGCGATATAGCATATAACAATTTACGCAAGTATGTTAATGAAAATCCGCCAACGTGGTTTGCGTGTGAGGTTGTCGGCGGTGTTGCGAAACCTAAAACGCTCATTGATAAAACTGCCGCAATAGAGGGTCTGGCTGCGCCTGTATTGCAAAAAGTTGTTGCCACCGCGCCATATCTATGCGGCGGCGGCACGAGCGGTATCGGTATGCCAATCAGAGTTGAATCAACTGTTACATATGGTCCAGACCGCAGAAAGGTAACGCATGTCTCGTACGCGGCATTTTAATTACGGTTATACGATTGTTGAACTTGTCGTTTCAATCACGGTATTCAGCATTATTGTTGTGATATTTGGTGTTGCGCTTACGAATGCATATCATGGAGTGTTTATTAGCAAGGCTCGTTCGCAAACGACGACAGTGTTGCAGACCGCTATGGATATTATTGAAAGGGACGTGCGGTACAGTATTGAATTTAATGGCGCGACTAGCACGCCGTACAACGACCTCTACGGACGCGGCGGTACAATGGTTCCAAATTACACTTGGAATTACACTGGAACCGGTCCGAACGCGCGAACGTTGATTCTATCAAGCTATGCAAGCAGCCAGCGCAACGTGTCTTCGGCTCGCCGTCTTGTGCGCATTGATAAGCCGACTACATTTTACAGTTGCAGCTTGGAATCAGAATATCTGCCAAAATTACAATATCGTACAGTGTATTTTGTCAAAGATGCTGTTTTGTACCGGCGTATTCTGGTTGATATGAGTTCGCCGCGCTGTCCGGGGCAAAATGTTGCCCAGAAACAATCGTGCCCTGCAAGCGTCTTTACTGCGAGCAAGCCCGCTATTTGCCAGGCGCGCGATGAAGCGATCGCAAAAAATGTTCAAGCATTTACGGTCCAATATCTTAAAGATGATGGTACACCGGTTGAGCATCAATATGCGGCTGGCGGTGAAGATTATTTAGTTGAGGCTAGCAGCGTTAGTATTTCGCTGACGGTAGCCGCGCCGCCAAGTAATAATACGCAATCTACAACACTATTAGTAACGAGGATTAATTAGTTATGAATAATAGCGCTAAAAAACAAACGTTTGGATTTTCGCTTGCTCTTACGATGCTTATGTCGGTTGTTGTATTAACTGTATTATTTGGCGTTTATCGTGTTGTTATTGCGCTCTATGTTAATACGCAAGAGAGTTATTACCTAAAACTTGCAGAAGAGGCGGGCGAGGCGGGTGCAGCATATGCAAATGCTTGTCTAGACATTAATAGGCATCTACAGAGTTGGTCGTCCTCACATCCTCTTACGCCAGACAGCGACTGTAAAGGAACAGCAGGCGTATACCCGGCAAATAAGGTTGTGTTTAACGACGGGCATGTGCGGACTACTTTTGTTGTTGGGCATTTGGACTACGGCTACAAGCACTCTGCTCAAATCTCTGCTATAGGTAAAACAGAACTGATCTCTGGAGGTGGTGTTTATCGTACCTACACAACAACTATTAAAAAGACGGTCACTTGGCCAATGGACGGTGTTCCGAAAAAAATAATGAGCGGCAATTATCGAACGTGTACCATTATATCAGATGATATCTGGTGTTGGGGGGCGAATCGTTATGGCCAGCTTGGAAATGGAAAGTCATTTGGCAGCGGCGATGTTGATACTCCTTTGCCGTATATAGATTCTCCTATTCCTGTGAGGGTGCGTAAAGATCCTGGAGTCCTTGCTGGCAAAAAGATTGATGATTTATTTACTGCGCAGTATCATTCGTGCGCGCTTGCCGAGGGAAAAGTGTATTGCTGGGGTTATAATCCTTTCGGAGGACTTGGTATCGGTCCGGTATCGTCTCCGGGTGTTCATTCAACGGCTCATTCAAATGTGCCGGTAGAAGTTAAGGGTGCGTTGCTCGGTAAGACCGTTACGGCTATCGGTGGTACTGGCAACACGTCGTGCGCTATTGCTGAGGGAAAAATATATTGCTGGGGGTTTAATCAGCGCGGTAGTGTTGGCGCAAACTCAAGCCAGATTATGTTTGATTCGCCAGTGCAAGTTGCAGCCGGTCTTCCCGGGGGGTTGCCAGTAGGCTATACCGCTACAGCCCTTTCGTCGTCGGGCAGCCGGTCTTATAATATGTGCGCAATTGCAGACGCAAAGGCCTATTGCTGGGGGCCAAACGATGCTGGGCAAACTGGCAAGGGGGTAACTAGTCCGTACGTTGCATATCCAACAGCCGTCGGAGGTCTTGATGGCATTAGCGTATTATCAATAACGCAAGATGGCTGGTCTCAATGGGGAGGAAACCCTCCAAACTATACGCATATTTGCGCATTGACGTCAGAGGGGCCTTATTGCTGGGGGAGTAATTATTATGGCCAGATTGGCGATGGTGTAGTTGGCGGACCGCTTGTTACGGTGCCAAAAAAAGTTAAATTGCCAGCAGGTGTCAGTAAAAGTGGTGTTAAGGATATTCAAGCTGGACTACAGCACACGTGTATGCTTACCATTGCGGGCAAGGTCTATTGTTGGGGTCGTAGTAATAAAGGACAGGTAGGTAGTGGTGTGTTCACGTCTGTTAATAATGGTATTGCCGACCCCACTTTGGTAGTTACGGGTAGTAACGGCATACCAGCAGGGGAGGTTGTTGAAAAACTTGGTGCCGGCGCTAACCGCGGCTGCGCGACCGTGTCAAATGGTAGAACGTATTGTTGGGGTAATAATTCAAATGGTCAAATAGGTGATAATACGCATGTGAATAGGGCGAACCCTACCGAATCTCTTTTCCTTCGTCCTGCAAAAAATCGCTACATATATTAAGTCCGAAACGTGTAGTAAAAATGCTTGCGCTTACCCTTTTGCTGTAGTATTATCAATATATAAATCAAACGTAATAAATAGGGGGCACTTAATCGTGACTACTACACAAATCAAAAATCGCGGTTTCACACTCGTTGAGCTTCTCATCGTGATCGTGATTATCGCTATTCTCACCGTTGTATCACTCGTTGCGTATAATGGTTTGCAAAATCAGGCAAAGACTTCGACAGCTAAGTCCACTGCGGACAGCGTCGCAAAGAAGGCAGAGTTGTATAACACAGAGAAAGGTCATTACCCAGAGGGTCTAACAATCTTTACCTCAGACACAGACGACTCTACCACTCCTCCTTCTGATAACAAGAAGAACTCGTGGTACATGAGTGGAGAAAGCGTGAAGTCTGCTACCTTGACGGATGGTAGCGTACCAGCTGACGGACCTCTAGCAATTGAGTACGTTAAATGCCCAGGTTCATCGACTTCTCCGACTGGTGCGCAGATATACTACTACGACTTTTCTAGTAACAAAAAGGTAGCTCGCGTAGTAGGCACAGGCTGCTAACAGACGCTAGCTATCCTAAATAAAACACCTCGTTACTATACGAGGTGTTTTATTTAGAAATATCATCGTCACACTACTTGAAATTTCACACTAACAATCATCAGAAAAACGCTTTTGCCACTACAAACACACTATACATCCGCATCGTCAAAACAATCCAACAACCATGCAATAACCACTCAAAGAGAGAGTGCCTACAGATGCAAACCCTAACCGCACTCCTACCGCAACGACTAGCTCATATCCTTCAACCGCAAACAAAACTCCCGCACCTCGCGCCGCAGTTTCGCAAGCGCTGTATCGTCGTCGCGCGCGTCTATCGCCTGCTTCATCCATTCGGCGATTTGCGGCATGTCGCCCGACGTGCAGCCGCGCGTGGTTAGCGCCGGCGTACCTAGGCGGATGCCGCTGGGGCGAAACATCGGCAGCGGGTCGTCTGGCACAGCGTTGGCGTTTAGTGTCAGTCCAATTTGGTCAAGTGCGCGCTCTGCTACCTTGCCGTCAATCCCGAAACTCTGGTGCACATCTGCTAGAATTAAATGATTGCTTGTACCTCCAGTCACCAGTACAAAGCCGCGTTTGCGTAGTTCGTCCGCTAACTGCGCCGCATTTGTTACTACATTGCGTGCGTATTCCGCGAACTCTGGTTGCAGCGCTTCGCCAAACGCCACTGCCTTAGCGGCGATTGTATTCATGTGCGGTCCGCCCTGCGCGCCTGGAAACACGGCGCGGTCTATCAATGTCGGAATGTTCTCAAGTGTTTTTTTAGGTTTTTTCAGCGGACTGCTTACCGTGCCCATACTTAAAATTAGTCCGCCGCGCGGTCCGCGCAACGTCTTGTGCGTGGTTGTAGTCATGGCGTGAAAGCCGTGGTCAAGCGGATTCGCCGCTACGCCGCCTGCGATTAAACCCGCAATGTGCGCTACATCAGCCATTAGCAAACAGCCAGGAATTTCCCGCCCAATCTCGGCAAATTTTGCCCAGTCTAGCTCGCGCGGATACGCACTGAAGCCTGCCAGAATAATTTTCGGCTGATGTTTATGCGCTAGGCGGCGAATTTCATCGTAATCAATTTCGCCCGTCGCGGGATCTTTCATCTTGTACGGTACGAAATTGTACAGCTGCGCGCTGCGCGTCACAGGCGAGCCGTGCGTGAGATGTCCGCCGTGGCTTAAGTCCATCGCCAAAATCGTATCGCCCGGGCGGCACCATGCGCTATACACCGCCTCGTTTGCTGGCGCGCCGCTATGCGGCTGTACGTTGGCGTGGTCGGCGCGAAATAGTCGCTTGGCGCGGTCAATAGCAAGCTGCTCAACTTTGTCGGTAAACTCCTGTCCGCCGTAATAACGATGTCCAGGGTAGCCTTCGCTGTATTTGTTTGTAAACACGCTGCCGAGCGCTTGCCGCACCGAGCGGCTGACGTAGTTTTCGCTGGGAATTAGCTCTAATCCTTCTCGTTGGCGTTTCGCTTCGCCGTCGATAAGTGCCGCAACAATATCATCATTCATAATCTGTACCTCCATTAGGTTTGTTTGTCAAAAGTAGTGAAACTGTTGCTAGATCATATGTTTAGTATAGCGTGTTTTGGAATACTTGACAATATATCACATTAGGTATATTATGTATGCCATGAAGACGTCGGAATATCTTAAAAATATTGGAACATTAATTCAAGAAAACCGCCAATCGCGTGGTATGACACAGAGTGAACTTGCCGAAGCGCTTGGTACGAGCCAGTCGGCAATCAACCGTATTGAGAAAGGCGGGCAAAATATCAGCCTTGAGATGATCGCACGCATTGGTGATGTGCTATCGTGTGAAATTGTCCGTATTAATAATTATGGCAAAACTAATTTCCGCGTGACGGGCGGGCGTGAATTGCATGGCAGTATAGAAGTAAAGACCAGCAAAAATGCGGCGGTTGCGCTGCTTTGTGCTAGCCTGCTAAACAAAGGTAAGACGACGCTGCGGCGTGTTGCGCGAATTGAAGAAGTCAACCGTATCATTGAAGTGCTTGAAAGTATTGGCGTGAAATGCCGCTGGCTGGAACATAATGACCTTGAGATCAATCTGCCGAAGCGGCTGGACTTAGCAAATATGGATATCGAAGCTGCTAAGCGTACGCGCAGTATTATCATGTTTCTCGGGCCGCTGCTGCATCAATATAGTACGTTTGAATTGCCGTTTAGCGGCGGTTGCAATCTCGGCACGCGCACAGTCGAGCCGCATATGACTGGGCTTGCGCCGTTTGGGCTATCAGTGCAAGCGACAAGCGATCGCTATGTTGCAACGAGCAGGCCGCAGGCAGTTGACCGCGCTATTGT
>CAJPSU010000014.1 GCA_905373345.1 Candidatus Saccharimonadota bacterium | reverse complement strand
GATCTTGGCGACACAAAAATAAGCGAGCAAGATTTCAATAAAATTGAAGCAATGATGCGGCGCATTATTGCTGAAAATCAAGATTTCGTGCGCGAAAAACGTCCAATTGACGACGCGATCGCTTGGGCGAAGGAGTCGCAGCAGCCATACAAAGAAGAATTGCTGAACGACCTTAAACGTTCTGGTACAACGGTGGCAAAAGATTTAGACGCCGCTGAGATGGGCACGATCGCTGATGGCGATGCAGCTGTAAATGAGGTGACTTTCTATACAAACGGCGACTTTACCGATTTGTGCCGCGGCCCACATGTGGTAAATACGCATGAGATCGGTGCGTTTAAGTTGATGCGTGTAGCGGGGGCGTATTGGCGTGGTAACGAAAAAAATCCGCAAATGCAGCGATTGTATGGTGTTGCATTTGCGACGCAGGCGGAGCTAGATGAATATCTGGAGCGTTTAGAGCTTGCGAAACAGCGCGACCATCGTAAGCTTGGTAAAGAATTGGATTTGTATACGATGTCGCCGCTGGTTGGTGTTGGTTTGCCGATGTTTACGCCGCGCGGCACGGTCTTGCGTGATGTAGTGGCGCAGTACTCAAATCAACTGCGACAAAAGTACGGTTTTCAAAAAGTTTGGACACCACACATCACGAAAAAAGATTTGTATGAAAAATCTGGTCATTGGGCTAAATTTGGCGATGAGCTGTTTTTGGTGAAAAGCCAGGAAACGAGCGATCAGATGGCGCTGAAGCCGATGAACTGTCCGCACCATACGCAGATTTTTGCATCAAAGCCGCGTAGCTACCGTGATATGCCGGTGCGCTTTTTAGAAACGACAACTGACTATCGTGATGAAAAGACTGGCGAACTTGGTGGCCTGAGTCGAGTACGTTCGCTGACGCAAGATGATAGCCATGTTTTCTGCCGGCCAGATCAGATTGAGCAGGAGATTAATAATCTTTTGGCGGCAGCGCGCGAGTTGTATGGGCAAATCGACATGAAGTTGCGCGTGCGGTTGAGCTACCGCGACGAGTCGGATGGATATCTGGGCGATTATGCTTTGTGGGACTCGGCGCAAGCGCAACTCAAAGCCGCCGTTGTTGCAAATGGGCTAGACTACTTTGAACAGGACGGCGAGGCTGCATTCTACGGTCCAAAGATAGACTTCATGGCAACAGATGCGATTGGTCGTGAACACCAAGTTGCAACTGTTCAGCTTGATTTTGTTCAGCCGGAGCGGTTTGAGCTAGAATACGCGACAGATGATGGTAAATTTACAACACCTGTTATGATTCACTGTGCGCTTTTAGGCTCAATAGAGCGTTTCTTAAGTGTATTTATTGAGCATACTGGCGGTTGGTTTCCGTTTTGGGCAGCACCAGAGCAGGTGCGCATTCTGACGATTAATGAAACGGTTGCAGATTACGTAGATGAAATAACAACGGTATTGCGTGAAATTGTGCTGATGGCACCGATAAAATATAATGAAGTGAGATTTACGGCAGATACGCGCAATGAATCGCTGGGCAAGAAAATCCGTGAGGCGGCAGCCATGAAGATTCCAGTTCAGCTTATTGTTGGACCAAAAGACAAGAGCGCGCGTCAAGTTAGCGTTCGTACGCGGGATGGTGAGCAGAAAATTGCACTTGATAAGCTGGTGGCTTATATTAAGAAGCTTTAAGAGAATGCACGTTGATAATAGGGGTCTGTATATTCAGTGTTGGCGAATGTGATGAATGATAATCAACTGCCGATTGCGAGTTTGCGCGACCGCGTTTATGCGCTGATGTCCGAGCTGCCGGACGATAAAGTCACGACTTATGGCGACTTAGCGGCGCTGGCTGGACATCCGTATGCGGCGCGGCGTGTTGGTGAAATTGCTCACGGCGGTCCGGCTAATTTGCCGTGGCATCGTTTAGTGAATGCAAAAGGTGGGTTAGCGGTTGGCTTTCCAGAGGGGCAAGTGGCGCAGAAACAGCTACTCGCCCAGGATGGCATAGCCTGTGACGAACGTTGGCGCGTGATTGATTTTGAGGAGCGACGATGGCGGCCGGAGCTGTGAACGTGAATGAGACCCCGCTTATCGTAATTGTTGGTCCGACGGCAAGCGGTAAGACAAGTTTAGCGATTAAGGTTGCTCAGCAATTTAGCGGTGAAATAATCTCCGCAGATTCTCGAGCGATATATCGCGGACTTGACATTGGAACAGCAAAGCCGAGCATGAAAGAACGTGATGGAGTTGTGCATTGGGGTTTTGACTTAGTGAATCCTGGCGAGCGATTTACGGCTGCTGATTTTAAGCGTTACGCCGATGCAAAAATAGCTGACATACGTCTACGAGGTAAAGTGCCGATTTTAGTTGGGGGAACGGGACTATATGTTGACAGTGTTGTTTACGACTATACATTCACAGCTGCATCAAATGATTTAGAGCTGCGTACAAAATTTGAACAGAAATCTCTTGCGGAGTTGCAAAATTATTGTAATAAACACAATATTCAGTTACCGGAAAATAATAAAAATAAGCGGTATATTATTAACGCAATCGCTCGAAATGGCGCTTTACCACAGAAAAATACTGATAAATATAAAGACAAGATACTAGTCGGAATAATGACGGATAAAACCGTACTCAAAGAAAGAATAAGAAAGCGCGCAAAAACCATTGTAAATGATACTACGATAAATGAAGCGATGCAGGCGGCGCAAACTTGGGGCTGGGACAACGAAGCTATGACCGGAAATATCTATCCGCTGATTCGAAAGTATGTAGCGGGAGAACTGACACGCAGTGAACTAGAAGAAAAGTTTTGTATGCTTGATTGGCGTTTAGCAAAACGACAACTGACATGGCTGCGTCGTAATTCTGAAATAGCATGGTGCGATCTTGAGCATGCGTACAGTTATATTGCTCAACGGTTGGCTGATAGATAGTGGCCGTGGTACTATAGAGTAAGAGATTTGATCATGATTGATGCATTGTTTGGTTCAAAAACTCGTGTAAAGTTACTTTATTTATTCCTTAATAACCCAGGGCAAGCGTTTTATGTGCGTGAAATTACGCGGTTGATTGGCGAACAAATCAACTCTGTGCGAAGAGAGCTCGCAAATATGCTTGAGGTGGGTATCGTTGCAAGTAATAATATGGATAACAAGCTGTATTATGAAGTAAATCAGCGGTATGAGTATTACGTGCCGATGCGTGCTATATTTGCAGGGCAAACGTCAAAATCAGCTACAAACGAAGCGCAAGCGGAAGTATACGAAGATATTATTCGCCGTACGGCTGGTGTCCGTGTTGCTATTGTAGCGGGGATCCTGGTAAGCGGGTCTGTGAGCAAAGTTGATTTACTGATGGCGGGCGCTATCTCGCGCGCTAAGATTAAATCGATTGTCTCAACGATTGAGCAGGCAGTGGGGCGTGAGATTACTTATAGCGTACTCTCGTATGACGAGCTATACTACAGGTTGAGCGTTCACGATAAATTTATTAGTGATATGCTAAATAATAAGCACCGTGTCATTGTCGACACTGGCAATATTATAAAAACAGAGCGGCAGTAAAGGAGGCAAAATGTTTGATATTGAATATAAGGGTGGAAATGCGGTCGTAATTGCAAGTAAAAAAACGTCGTTAGTCGTAGATCCGAAGGTGTCATTGCTTGGGTTAAAAGATTTAAAGGTAAAGGATCTAGTTGAGTTTGTCACTGAGTCTCGTTTTGCAACTGGCAGGAGTGATGCACAAGTTATTATAAATAGCCCTGGCGAGTACGAGGTTGGCGACTTTACGATCATTGGTATTGCTGCGACGCGTCATATTGATACTCCTGACGATGAAAAACGTTCAACGATTTACCGTGTCGAGTGCGGCGAAGTATCGCTGGGAATTATTGGGAATATCGCACCCGGGCTAAGCGATGAGCAGCTTGAATCGCTTGGTGTGATTGATATTTTGATCGTGCCTGTTGGCGGCGGTGGATATACACTTGATGCGACAAGCGCTGTTTCAATTGTTCGAGCGATTGATCCGAAGGTTGTTATACCAGTTCATTATCGTGACGCTGCCCTTCAGTATGAAGTTCCGCAAGATGAAGTTGAAACGTTTATTAAAGAGCTAGGCGCTCCGGTTGAGAATGTAACGAAATTCAAAGTTAAAAATGATAGTTCATTGCCGTCGGTTTTAACGACGGTGGTAGTTGCGCGCAGCTAATATAATATGTCTTGAGCTCCCATATGCTTTTAACACAAAAACACCCCTACGGCCAGGGGTGTTTTTGTGTTTCCGTAACAACAAGAGGTTATTTTACTGGTTGCGCAATAATACCTTTCTTCTTGAGCGTACGGATTGCATGCGTAGAAAGCGTCATCGTTACTTTCTGCCCGTCAACAACAAACGTCTTTTTTTGAAGATTCGGTTTAAAAACGCGTTTAGTGCGACGCAAAGAAAAACTTACGTTATGACCGAATTGTTTACCTTTGCCGGTTAATTCGCAGCGTGATGCCATATTTTTCCACTTCTTATAATTAGTTGATATCAATCTTTTTTAGTATACGCTAGTTTTGGTCTAGCGTCAAGGACTGTTACAATAAGGGGCATGGATTTTGGTAACGTTATTGCTGTTTTGGTAATTATTTTTGTGTCGATGACACTCCATGAATTGATGCATGGAATTGTCGCCTATAGGCTTGGCGACGATACGGCGCGCCTCATGGGGCGTTTAACACTAAATCCGTTTAGGCATATTGATCCTATTATGACGATTGCGCTTCCGGTGATGATTATTTTTACAAATGCATTAACAGGGGCGTCTATGCCAGTTTTTGGCGGTGCGAAACCTGTGCCGTTTAATCCTGAGAATCTAAAATATGGCGAATGGGGAATTGCAATGGTGGCGGCGAGCGGGCCGCTAGTTAATTTGTTGCTCGCGTTTATATCGTATGTGATAGTGGCTTATGTAGGCGATGGAAGTGCGGCAGGAAAACTGTTGACTACCTCAGTAGCTGTTAATTTAGGTTTTTTTGCATTCAATATTATTCCGATTCCGCCGCTTGATGGCTCGCGAGTCTTTTATGCAGTAGCTCCCGACTTTATTCGTCGATTTTTCGAAGCAGCGGAGCAATATGGTATAGTGCTTGTCTATATTGCAGTACTTATTTTATCACCGGTTTTGACGGTTTATATGCAAGCCGTTATTTACGGATGTGTTAGCTTGTTCTCTTTAGTTATATAGAACCACATGGTATACTAAGAGCAGCCTCTCTTAGGCGTATATGATTTTCCTAACATCATACGATAGGGACTCTAATACCGTTATTCCCGTGGGAATAACGTGCGGAGACCCACCTTTGCAATAGCAGGGGAATATCAATCGTTTAAGAGGGGCTTTAATGATATAATAAGCAATGGCAGATTATCGGATAATCGCTCGCTTGGTTATAGCGAGAGGAAAGTCCGGGCAGTATAGAGCATGGCAGTCGCTAACGGCGACCGGAGGTGACTCTAGGGAAAGTGCCACAGAAACGAAACCGCTATCTCAAACCTAGTTAGGCGACTGATAGTAAGGGTGAAAGGAGCGGGGTAAGAGCTCGCAGCGACGCACGGTGACGTGCGGAGGAGGTAAACCCTGTCAACTGCAAGGAGGCGTGTCTATAGAATTGCTCGTTCGGGCATGCCGCTATCCGCTTGAATTATTCAGCAATGAATAATCTAGATAGATGATTATCCTCGACAGAACCCGGCTTACAGATGATCTGCCAACCAAAAAGACCGTATTTAGCTACGGCCTTTTTAATTTTGTCCAATCAAGTTATTTTGTAACTTTTCTGACAATAGCAGCAAATGCCTTTGGTTCGTTTACTGCTAACTCCGCAAGTATTTTGCGATCAATTCCTACATTGGCGGCGCGTAAACTGGCAATGAGCTTACCATACGTTGTGCCGTTTTCGCGAGCGGCAGCGTTGATGCGGGTGATCCAGAGGCTGCGAAGATCGCGCCGTTTATTGCGGCGGTCTCGGTATGCATATTGCAGCGATCTGATAACAGCCTGTTTCGCAAGTCGAAAGCTGCGTGTACGGTTGTGCTGCATGCCTTTTACAGCTTTGATGATTTTCTTATGCTTCGCTGAAGCAGTAACTCCTCGTTTAACTCGCATAATCCTATACTCCCAGTGCTCGTTTTACGTTTTTCGCCATGCCGCCTTTAACGACAGCGGCGGTTTTGATATTACGCTTGCGCGATTTACTCTTCTTAGAGAGCATATGGTTTCCGAACGCACGGCGACGGATGAGTTTGCCGGTACTGGTTAGCTTAATACGCTTAGCAGTGCCCTTGTGGGTCTTCATCTTTGGCATTATTTACTCCTTATTACGATGCTGAGGTTACGCCCAGCCATCACTGGTTTCTGTTCAAGTATTGCCTCATCTTGCAGCTGTTCAAAAACTTTGTTTATGAGTTCGTATCCCAGCTCTTTGTGCGCCATTTCACGCCCGCGGAAGAATATCAAAATTTTTACTTTGTGTCCTTCTTTGAGAAATGAGCGGATTTTCCGTAACTTTATCTCTAGGTCATTGCTACCGATCTTTAAGCCGAAACGCATTTGTTTTAGTTCGCTAGCTTTACCGTTGCGTCGAGCTTTTTGTTGCTCCTTCATCTTCTGGTATTGATACTTTCCCCAGTCAATGATTTTTGCAACAGGCGGGTCAGCTTTTGGTGAAATCTCCACTAAGTCAACCCCTGCCTGCCGCGCGACATTAAGTGCATCTGTGCGGCTCATGACGCCAAGTTGCGTTCCAGTTGTGTCTATGACACGAAGCTCTTTTGCTCGAATGGCATCATTGATACGAATTTTCGTATTGATTGCAATCTCCTTTAAAATTACGTTAATGAGGTAACACTCGCACCCTATAGTATCAGAGGTAGGGCAAAAATTCAAGCTCTACATTTGTCTATATTGCAGTGCTTCCGCGATGTGGCTCGTGGTGATGTTGTCTGAGTTGTCAAGGTCGGCAATTGTGCGCGCAACACGGATGACTTTGAAATAGCCGCGTGGGCTCAGCTTGAGCGTATCAGACGCTTTTCTGAGTAAAATAGTTGATTCGGTGTTAAGTTTTGCAAACTGTGAAATTTCCTTATTTGTTAGATTATTGTTGTACTTACCACTACAATTATATCTGTTATTTTGAATATTTATTGCATTTTGAATCATTTTTTTCGCCAAAGACTGTTGATTTTTTGACGACGAATTTGAGGATAATAGTGAATCGTTTGATATGCGCGATACGTGGACAGTGAGATCAATACGATCAAGCAAGGGTCCGGAAAGACGTTTTTGATAATGTTCAATTTGAGTTACCGAACAGGTGCATTCTCGTGCGGTATCACCATAGTACCCGCATGGACATGGGTTCATTGTCGCGACAAGCATAAAATTAGCGGGGTAGGTGGCTCGTCCTCCAGATCGAGTGACGGTGACAATATGATCTTCAAGCGGCTGGCGAAGCGATTCAAGTGTCGATCTGGTGAACTCTGGTATTTCATCAAGATATAGAACGCCGAGGTGAGCAAGACTTATTTCACCGGGTTTAGGGCGTGGTCCGCCGCCCATAAGCGAAGTGCGGCTTGCGGTATGATGCGGTGATCGAAATGGTCGTGTCGTAATAATGTTATCAGTCACCGATCCTTCTAGACTGTATAACTTTGTCACTTCAAGTTGTTCGTTGATTGATAATGGCGGTAAAAGACTTGGTAGTGTTTTTGCGAGCATTGATTTACCAGCACCGGGCGTGCCAGAAAGCAGCAGGTTGTGGTGTCCTGCGGCTGCGATAATGAGTGCTCTTTTTGCTTGTTCTTGGCCGAGAATGTCGTCAAGCGTCGTGCTGTCGTTTGATGTGTTGTTGTGATGAACGGGTGATGCCGTGCGCTGTATGGGCGTGATAAGCGATTCTTTTTTCAAGTGTAGGTATAACTGTTTTAATGAATCAACAGGTATGATTGTAATGTCGGCAACAAGCGCTGCCTGTTCGGCATTTTTTGTCGGAAGATATATTGTTTTTACATGAGCGTTTCGTGCAATTTCGATAATGCTAATTGCACCAGAAGTGGGACGAATAGATCCATCAAGTGCAAGTTCGCCGGCAAAAAGGCTATTAGCTATATCCGTTTGCGCCAGCTGCCCGCTTGATAGCAGAATTGCTAGGGCAATCGGAAGGTCGTAGTGCGTGCCATCTTTTGGAAGCTCGGCGGGCGCGAGATTAACAGTGATGCGCTTAGCTGGATATTCAAGTAAGGAATTTGATATGGCGCTTTTGACTCGCTCTTTTGCTTCGTCGATCGCTTTGTTGCCGAGCCCGACAATTTGTATGCCCGGCAAGCCTTTTGTCGTGTCGCTCTCAACCTCCACGACACTTCCATCAAAGCCAATAGGCGCAGCAGTTAATACTTTCGCAAACATACCCATTTACATAAAGTTAACCATATTGCTTTTGGTATGTAAATAGTGATATGATAAGACAAACGCGGGGCTGATATAGCGTTCGACATTTGGACTTTAACAGGCTGTTTTGCGTACCGATTTCTGACGTAATCAGAATTAGTAATTGCAACATTTGCAAAGAAAGCAAAAGCATTTGTCGCATCATTGATGCCGAAGCAAACTGCTTTTGCGCTTGCTGCGTAATATATTGCAGCCATGCTTAGTTCCGATGCTTGCTAGGAACTAAGTGTGCTATATTTTGCAAGATCGATTCATGCGCATCCGCTTGAGTGCGGTGAATTTAAATTTTTTCAGCTCGTAGTAGTTGTATGTTTGTTTGGCTTCCGGGCAGCTACTGTGGTTATTGTAAAACCAAACTATGTGCGTAGACGAACAGCGTGTTACCAAATGGACCCGGGGGCGGTACCCGGCAGCTCCACCATGTAAGGTTAGCGACCAATTGGGTCGTATTTTTTATTGCGTGGAATTAAAAACAACCACCTGCGAGTAGTGGTTGTTTTATCGTGGAGTTTTCGGAAATATGTTTATTTTTGGTTCTTGCACAATTTTTTTGCTCAAGAACTACCCCTATAATATGGCGGAAAAGTGCTTGTGTCAATAACTTTTTGGAATTTAATCAAGTAAAAAATACCACAAATTATAGCAGCTGTTCTTGGTGTGATTTTGAAACTTTATTCCTAGGGCGGGGCGAGGGTGACGATAGCGATAATTAACCGATCGCCATGTTCCATAATGAGAAAAGCTGTCAGCGCTTTAGTTGCATTGCAAGCTTGGGGATTTGGACTGACGCACATTGAGAGTTGAGTTGTAGCAATCTCCTTTTTGTTCCTCCATTAAAAAACGACACTCATTTTGTATGGTTTGAAGAGCTATAGGATTCTTCTTGATGTTCTGCTGTTTGAAATGATACTCAAATGTAGAGGAGCTGCTATGGGTTTATATTCACGCTGTCCAGAAACGAGACCAGAGTTTTTTAGTAAAACTAATCCGAAGAAGTTAAAGTGTGCAGGGTGGTAGTCCGCAGAGTCAACCAGCAGTATCGCAAATCTAATGATGCCAAAATGACAAAGGGTTGATGCGACACATTTTATAATAGACTCAACGGCGGGTCTATTATGCTATTTTTCGAAACAGATACCCTGTAGGATATAAAATGGCTCACAGACGTTGTCTATGTTTAGCTCCAGAACGCGAGTCATGTTTGGCATAGGTCTCTGCATATGTAGCAAAACAGACAGTATTTTGCCGCATAAATATGAGTGTTTTTGCTTCAGCGCAACATCATTCGTGGGGCTAATATTTTTGAATTATATACAGTAACGGTATTGTGATGTAAGAAAACAAATCAAGATAAATACAATCCGTCTGTGTGCTTTGTTGAAAAATGGGCTGTGTCGTATGGACTGGTTTTTCGATAGACGTGCCTTAATGTAGATAGGGGTTTATAATATGTTCGTCAGGTTTATTTGCCATTGTTGCAAGGACTGGCGCAGATGGATGGTATGCGTGTTATCTGAGTCGAACGGACATGAAAATATTGGTTGGTTGCAGTTGGTATTGCTTTATCATGTTTTAGATGGTACTTATAGTGAATTTGAAATGGTCTTTCTTGTAAAAATTCATGCATTAAACTTCCGTATTTGTTGGACATAGTATTGGCAAAATTATGCAAAAGTCGTGTGAGCGATGTGTTCTTTATCTGATCAATTATTCTTTAAGAAGCGTGGAGAATATGGTTTTAACTTGAGCTTTTATGATTCTGCTTTGCTCTACTAGAATAAACTGTATACATAGCTAGACAAAGTAAAAATGTTCCGTTGTAAAATAAACAAATAATCTTCTAAACGATACGGAGCAGTTAAACAAATAGCATAAATTTTCTAACTGTTGTGTACTTAACAACATATATATTGATCTAACATAAATAACATAAAACAGAGGTGATATTGATGAATAAAATACAACATAGTAAATATATCTACGAATTTAATACCGAATATATTGACGTATGGCGTTGTTTGTGCTAGTATTGAAACATAGCTTTGACAAAGACAAAAAGCGACAAACATTAACAACTTAAAAATACAACACCTTGTGAAAGTTACGTTGTGCGACGGAAACTAGGTGGCAGCACAGATGCTATTTTATGAACGTTCTGTGAAGAAATTTTTCATAAAATAAAGTTCGTATTTTATACGATACGTGATACCACCTAAGCTCCGCCGGGATATGCATTCTTGGCGTTGTAGCGCGCGAAAGCTTGAGCGCTGCGCACCTGATAAATCCTTGACGAAGCGATCGTCGGCGAGAA
>CAJPSU010000013.1 GCA_905373345.1 Candidatus Saccharimonadota bacterium | reverse complement strand
GTGTCACTGATACCGCTGTCTGAGCTAGCAACAAGATCAGGCGCAACAGTTGGTGTAGCAGGCGGCGTTGTATCAATGACAGTAAAGGCGAAAACAGTATCAAGCGTTTGACCTTGGCTATTCGTGACACGAACGCACACATGCACCGATCCAGAAACAGCCGCAGCACTTCGCGACAGACTAAGCGTATTGCCAGAGACGCTAAACAGATTATCGTGTGCAGACGGCGTAGCGCACGTTAAACTGTAGGTAAAGGTATCAAGCGGCGTAACGGTCGGGTCAGTATCAACAGTGGTCAGCGTACCAAGAGCGTGCGGTACCGGCGTCGTACTATTAAACGTTGTTGTACCGGTGAAAGTTGTCGTGGCCGGCTGGTAGATAGCGCAGTCTTTACTATCAGTACCGCCCAACGTCCAGCCGTGGCCACCAGGCTGTTGCTGTACGAGATGGGCGCGAGCTGACTCGGCGACGCAATACTTCAATTTGTCAACCCCTAGTTTTACGTTTGGCTTGACGGATTGCCCATCCCACGATATCAATGCTGCGTCATAATTTCCCACTGATAGTTTACTGCCTGATAGCATATCCTCAGCGGTATTTGCCGCCGTAAGATTCCAGTTGCTGAGAGATTGATTAAATGAAGATGCTTTTTCAAAAGTATGCGAAAAATCGGTTACCTTAGCGGTGTTCCAGTGAGAGAGATCTTGATTGAACGCTTCCGCCGATAAGAATACCGCCCACAAAGTGGTGTTATTCGATAAATTCCAATTACCGACCGGCTGGTTAAAAGCTTTTGCGACCCAGAATACACCACCAATGTCAGTAACATTTGAAGTGTCCCAGGTATTAATTGAGCTACTGCCACCGTTGTTGAATGAGACCGCCTCTCTGAACATTCTATGAAGCGATGTAACGTGGCTAATATTCCAGCCGCCAATGTTTTGATTGAAAGCCCTTGCCGACTCAAACACAGATTCCATACTTGCAGCCTTGGCAGTGTTCCAACTGCCAATAGAATTACTGCCGCCGTTATTGAACGCTGTTGCGTTACTAAACATGTGCTTCATATTCACCACATTAGCCATATTCCAGCCACCAACCGGCTGATTAAATGCAGACGCCCGATGAAACATTCCTTCCATGGTTGTGACGTGAGCGGTATTCCAGCCATTAATTGAGCTACTGCCGCCGTTGTTGAATGCTGTGGCGCCATCAAACATATAATTCATATTCGTCACGCTGCCAACGTCCCATGACCCAACGTCGCGGTCAAATGCCCGAGCGCCATAGAACGCGTTACTCATATTAGTCGCCTTCGAAGTATCCCAATGGGAAAGATCCTGATTGAAATTCTCTGCGTCCATGAACATAATCGCGAAACTCGTCGCATTACTCACGTTCCAGCTACCAACTGGTTGGTTAAAAGCTTTTGCGCCCCAGAATACACCCTCCATACTTGTTGCCTTAGCGGTATTCCACGTACTAATTGAGTTACTGCCGCCGTTGTTAAACGCCGCTGCATCGTTAAACATACGAGTCATGCTCTCAACGTTTGACATATCCCAACCGCCAATATTTTGATTAAAGTTACGCGCACGCACAAACATGGTGTCGGTATATTTTACATTTGATGTATTCCACGCCCAATTTGCACTTTCCCCCTTCAACGACGTAGCATCTCCAAACATACCGGACAAATCCTGCACTAACGAAAGATCTGGAACATCAGATGCCTTAACGTCCATATTTGAACACCCATAGAAGACGTTCATCATTGACCTCCACTTACCCGTGCCCCACTGATCGACAGAAAGCAACTTCAGTTTATCCCCTTGACCGCTAAAGCTCATGCGAGGTATCGCGCTTGCGATACGAACCGTATACACACCCGGCGTTGAATAATTACATGTATGCGGCGTATTTGCAGCAACCGATGCGTCAACGACGCCGTCATTATTACAGTCAATCGTATACGCATCGCTGCCCAGCCCCGGATACGTAAACTGCGTATCTGTTGATGCCCCGTTAAGTCCCGCGCCTTTTGTTGTATCAATCGTTATCACGAAATCTGTACTATTAATTGCATCGGCACGAGCTCGTGAATTATATGCAAACCAATATGCTGCCGACCCTCCCCCGATCAGCAGAGACGCTAGCATCAACAAAGATGCCCGTCTTCTGTGCTTCTGTACAACTATCGTTAACACGTTTTTCCCTCCCGAAGTTGTTATTTGTTTTTAACACCCTATCACAATAATGCTTATACAAATCCTATCATAAACTATGATAGATTATTTAGCAACCCCTCATTGCTTAAAGCATGCAGCTAGTACGACCGGCTGTCTGGCCGTTCGCGCGGTACGACAGTTTCGGTATCAGGCACTTGTTTACGCGGAAATTTCCGTTTCGACGGCGCAGGCATAAGCGGCTGTTTTGCTACACGCGCATTCATCTGCGGGCGCTGCGCAACAGTTTTATTCACACCAACTTCATTGATAACCGGGATAACGATCGGCGTACGACGCGTCTGATCGTAGAGAATGTGCGTAATTTCGTCGCGAATCTCTTTCTTAACCACCTCAATATCGTACCGCCCAGTGAAGCTGCGCGACGCCTTCTGCTTAAGATACTGGCGAATCATGCCCATCAACTCTTCATTATCACGCAAATAAATAAACCCGCGGCTAATAATATCTGGGCTCGTAAGCAGCCGTCCTGTACCGCGCTGCACTGTTAGCACGACGACAAACATACCCTCTTGGCTCATGTGAATGCGGTCTTTTAACACGACTTCACTCACGATTTCCCCTGCATCATCATACATAACGCCGCCGGCGTGAATACGCCCGATCTTCTTCGCGCCATTCGGGGTGATTTCGATAACATCGCCCGGGTCGCACACAAAGATATGATCGCGCGGAATACCGCACTCCTTTTCTGCCAGCTCTGCATTATGTACCAACATATGGAATTCGCCGTGATTCGGAATATAATACGTTGGCTTCACCGCGTTGATAACCCGTACATGATCATCATAGTATCCATGCCCTGACAAGTGTAGCGGCCCGACGCCCGTAAGGTGCGTCTTGCCATTTTGAATGATTTCACCACCCTCGCGCATCAGTCCGTCAACGGTACGCACGACATATTTTTCGTTACCTGGAATCGGGTTTGAGCTAAAAACGACAACATCTGAGCTCTTAATCTTTACATATTTATGCGCACCCGTTGCCATGCGGTTAAGCACCGCGTTAAATTCACCCTGGCTACCTGTACAAATAATCGTCACCTTATTATCTGCCATTTTGATAATATCTTCCATTTTGACAACCGTATCTTTCGGTACTTTGATTACGCCCGTGCGCAGTGCCACTTCAAGGTTTTGAATCATGCTAAAGCCGGCAAATGCCACTTTACGTCCATGCCGCTGCGCTTCATCTAAAATTAGTTGGATACGATGCAGCTGGCTCGAAAAACTGCTAATGATGATACGCGAGCCTGCCCATTTATCCATGACTTCGCCGATACTGTGCTGGATATCAAACTCACCATGCGTATGAGTACCTGCCGATTCGCAGTTTGTCGACTCGTTCAGGAACGCCAAGAAACCTTCATTCTTCGCGATTTCTTGAATACGATCAAAGTCAAATTTCTTACCATCCACTGGGTTCTCTTCAATACGCCAGTCGCCGCTGCTTAAGATGTTGCCGACTGGCGTGCGAACCACGACCGCCGCCGAATCAGGAATTGAGTGGTTTACGCGTACCAACTCCACACTAAACGAGTCACAAAGCTGAATACTATCGTGATTCTCCGGGTTCATTTCATGGTACTCCGGCTCGTATGTGCTATCGGTTTCTGCTAACGTGCGTTGCAGCATGCCAATCGTAAACTTTGTACTATATACAGGCGCGGGAATCTTCGAAATAAAATGCCGAAACGAACCAATATGATCTAAGTGTCCGTGTGTAAAAATATGCGCGCGGATACGGTGTTTATTCTCCTCAAGCCAAGTAATGTCCGGTGTAATGTAATTAACGCCTGGGTAATCACTGCCTGGAAACAAAAAACCCATGTCAATCACGATGATATCGTTATCGTATTCAATCGCGGTCATATTTTTGCCGATGCCCATCTCGCCAACGCCGCCGATCGGAATAATTTTTAGCGTTGGACGCGGTGCGCGCGGTTTTTTCGGTTGCATTGTCAAGCTAAATTGTTTGCCGCCATAGCCGTTATACACAGACTTATTCACCGGCACGTTAATTACATGCTGCGACGCCTGCGCTTGCACACCTTCACTCGTACGGCGTTGTGCTCGAAAAACTTCCCCTTTGCGCGTTGTCGTAGCGTCAAGGACAGTGTTATTAGTTTTTTTACGTTGTTGCGGGCGCTTAGATGCGTCGTCCGCCTGTGGTTTTGCGAGTCGCTGCTGACCCATAGATGTCACTCCTTTAATTAAAACTATTTGAAATCTTTAGCTAAAGCGAGGGAAATCTTACTCAAACATACTCTAATCGTAGATATTCCCAAGTCAAAACGTTAATTGTATTATAGCAAATAAGCGATATAATATCAACTCCGTGTATGCGACGGTAGGTAGAGGTAGGTACATTCTTGAGTTTCCGCAAATTTTCACAGCACTCCTAATATCGCCTATACCTAAACAAGCAAGTTCTCAAAAAACGCTAAAATATATAAGGAATCATTTCCCTTTTTTGATATGTTGAATTGCAATATCAACATAAGAATCATCGAATTGATCCTTATAATGAATAGCATTCACACTTTTATTGCAGTTTGCGGAAACTCAAGGTACATTATATTGCTTTGTCTCAAAAGGTATGTGACAATAACAGCGTTAACGTACCATGTTGTATGATTAGCCCTTGAAGTGTCCTCACGGGCACTTCTTGTTTTTTACAATACTCTGAAAGATTTTTTAAGCTCCAACGGTACTTACAGCCTTATTTCATAATTGGTTGCACAACACCCGATGGCGCTTCTATCCACGATAAGCTTTAATAAAAGTTACTTCTTAATATTAAGCTTCGGATAGACCCGACAGTACCACCTTAGCCCTTCAACACAACACCAAATACCAGTATATTCCGGTAACTAACGCCACCGGAATATTTTTTCTTGGTTAGTTTGTTACGCTTAGACTTTATAGTTCGTATATCTGAGTTAGCTTACTGAAGTTGTGTTTATACTCCCCAGAGACTAAGCAAACTGCTTAAACTTCTCTCGGGTCGGCGCATAAAGGCACGCCGTCTATTTTTACTATAGACATTTACTCTTTAGCTTTTTTCAACAATAAATTATAAAGATCTTGTTCCTTATTAGATAAACCATATTTATCAAGATCATCTGTTACACTACTCACCGGATCCTTTACATCCGGAAGATTAGGGTACTTCGGCAATTTCGTAGTATAGTCCTTCGACGAATAAATGTTCGCCATCGTGACGTAGTATTCTCTCAAACTATTATAGTAGCTGATCATTGTTTCAGCGTATTTCTTCGTATCGCTGTCATCGGAATTTTTCATCTTATTCAGTACCTTCGAGCAGTCTGCAATACTTTTGTCAAACTCCTCGCCAGCTTGAGCGCCAGTCTTATCAAAATATGAGACGTATCCGACAGACGTGCCATTACAAACTTCTATAGAGCTTACGTAGTCTGGATATACGTTCACAAACCTCTGCAGTAGTTGTTTTGCTTTATTATACTCGCTACGGTACTCCTGATATAGTTTCTTTACCTCCGGATCACGCATCGCTTTTGTTTTTTCAAGCTTATTGAAGTGAGCGTCCGCCTCCGTCAAAGCACCTTCTATAGCCTTCTTAACTTGGCTCGCGTCTTTCGTCTTCGATATCCCTTTTTCCAGATTGTCGGAATATTTAAAATCAGACATCATTTTAGCGGCATCTTTATAGTCTTGCTTACTTGGGCCGCTAAGCAGTATAACCGCAACGACGATACTAACGATTAACAGCACAAGCGCGATACTTCCCCCGATAATTCCCCACAACAGCCCTTTGCTCATACCCCTTTTTGGCATCTGGCCAGGCATCATTGGCGGTTGCATTGATTGCATTGGAGCTCCCGGCATCGGCGCCGGAAAAGGTTGTCCGGTTTGCGGCGCCGGCGGTTGACCATTGACTGGCTGCGCAGGTGGCGGCGTCTGCAACATCGGTGGTGTTGGCTGGTTATTCATATTCCCCCTTACCTATATTGTTTTAGCTTATTATAGCAAAAGGATAATCTACTGCATATAGCAGTTTACCAAGATGTCGCAGCGCGCAATATACTATCACTGTGCTACGTCCTTCATCGTTAAGCTTAAACGCCCGCGGTCATCGATATCTGTTAGCTTCACGCGCACGTGCTGCCCCTCTTTCAATATATCCGTCACTTTGCCGACGCGCTTATTTGATAGCTGTGAAATATGGAGCATGCCATCGACGCCCGGTAAGATGTTTACAAATGCGCCAAAATCTTTAATTGTAACGACTGTACCACTATACGTTTTACCAACTTCCGGCTCTTCAACTAAACGCTTAATCCACGCAACTGCTTTCGCAATTGACTCGCCGTCCGGGCTTGCCACCGTAATTAAGCCGTCTTCTTTAATATCAACCTCAGCACCTGTCTCGGCAGTAATCTTGTTGATCACCTCGCCGCCCTTGCCGATAACTGCGCCGATCTTGTCTGGATTAATCTTTAGCTTTTCAATGCGCGGCGCGTACGGGCTGAGGGTTTCGCGCGGAGCTGGCAGGATGCTTAGCATATGCTCCAAAATAAAGGCGCGCCCCGACTTTGATTGCTCAAGTGCCTGGCGCAGTACGTCAACTGGCAAACCATGCACCTTCATATCCATCTGTAAGGCAGTGATACCCTTGCTTGTACCGGTCACTTTAAAGTCCATGTCACCTGCAAAGTCCTCAGCATCAGCAATATCGCTTAGCACATACGGCGTCTCGCCATCCATCATCAAACCCATCGCGATGCCGCTCACTGGCGCCGTCAGCGGCACGCCAGCGTCCATCAATGCGAGACAGCTTGAACACGTTGCCGCCATTGACGTTGAGCCGTTCTGCGACATAATTTCCGTTACGCTGCGAATCGCGTACGGAAAGTCCTCAACGCTCGGCAAAACCGCAGTAAGCGCACGTTCTGCCAGATAGCCATGTCCGATCTCGCGGCGCCCCGGGCTGCCCATACGCTTAACTTCACCGACAGTATAGCCTGGTGCATTGTAGTGGTGCATATAGCGCCGCTCGTCGTCAGTCCGCTCCATTGTATCAACTAGCTGCGCGTAACTAAGCGGTGCAAGCGTCACGATATTCATACCTTGTGTCACACCGCGCGTAAACAGGCTCGAACCATGGGCGCGCGGCAAAATGCCAACCTCGCTTGACAGCGGACGGATTTCTGTCAGTGCACGACCATCAGGGCGCACGCCATCTTCAACGATACCGCGACGCACGTCTTTATGCAGTGCCATCGTGAAGGCTTCGTCGTATTCGTCGCGAACCTCATCGTAATCAACTTCGCCGCCAAGGGCTTTTGCCATCTCCTCGTGGAACTGCCAACGAATTTCGTTGACGACTTCATTACGTTCTGGGTATGGACGGCGGATTTTCTCGCCCAGCTTGCCGTCAACCCAGGCGTCAGCCGTCGCCTGAACAGTTTCATTTGGCAGCACTAGCTCGTATTCTTGTGTGATAGGCGCTACTTTCTCCGCTAATTCTTTTTGTAGTTGTATTGCCGGCTGCATCATCTGGTGCGCCCATGTCATCGCATCGACAATCACAGTTTCTGACACCTCTTTAGCACCTGCCTCCACCATCGTGATGCCGTGCTCAATACCAGCGACCACCAAATCTAAGTCGCTCGCCGCACGCTCTTCTGGTGTTAAGAACGCTTTAAACTCGCCGTTCACGCGCCCAACGCGCAAACCCGCCACCGGTCCGTCAAATGGCGTACCAGTTAGCATAAGCGCGCTTGACGCCGCAATCATCGCAATTACATCAGGACGGAATGCCGGATCCATGCTCAGCACCGTTGCTACCACCTGCACCTCCTGGCGATAGCCTTTCGGAAATAGCGGGCGAATCGGGCGATCAATCAACCGCCCAACCAATACCGCATCGTCGCTCGGGCGACCTTCGCGCTTAATAAATCGACTACCCGATATCTTGCCGGCTGCATAAAACTTTTCTTCATAGTCAATGCTCAAGGGAAAATAGTCCAGCGTCACTGGTCGCGAACCAACTTGCGCACTGCCCAGCACCACCGTATCACCGTAGCGCACCAACACGCTGCCCGTCGTACGAAAACCGACGCGGTTAACTTCTAGCGTGAGCGGACGACCGCAAAAATCAGTCGTGACAGAGAAAATTTCTTTGCCACTCGGGTTAATAATACTCATATTCAGAGCTCCTTTCTTACAGCAGAATAGTAACAGGTGTAAACTTTACGCGATCTGCCTAAAAGGCAAAGAGTAAAATTTATATCCATCACTTTCTGCTAATTATTGCACTTCTATTATATCGCACCCGCCGCGTATCTGCTACAATGAATCGTAACGAATGAACATCCGTTCCTCTGGTTATCATCACTAAAAAACCAAGGAGAGTCTATGGAACACTACACTGGACGGCGCGTTAATGTGCGCGCTATCATCTATAAAGATGGTAAACTACTTGCTGTTAAACACAAGCATGGCGACAACATATCACACTATTACGCTGTGCCCGGCGGCGGACTTGATCCGCGCGAATCGCTAGTCGACGGATTAGCACGCGAGCTGCGCGAAGAAACAGGCGTAGACGCCGTCATTGGCAATCTATTATTTATTCAGCAATTCCCATCCGCGCGCGCCGGCTACGCCGAAGAGCTAGAATTTTTCTTTGCCGTCAAAAACCCCGATGACTTCATCAACATCAACCTCGAAACCACCAGCCACGGCGCTGAAGAACTCGCCGTGTGCGAATTCGTCGATCCTGCTAGCGTCACGCTCTATCCCGAGTTTTTGCAGTCAATTGATCTTGCGGGTTATGCTAATAACGACCGTTCAACACTTGTTATTGATAATTTGCATGAAATACATAAAAACTAGCAGAGCTCCCTTTCCGCCAGCATTTTAGCGTCCTCCCACTAATACAGCTGCAGACTTATACTAATTCAACATTCTCCCGCGCCCACTCCAATGCTGCCTCGGTTCTCTTACGCGCCTCCAAGCTTTTCTGAGTTGGACGGTCGCTGCCCCACCACTGCCGCCATGCCCAGTCTGCCGGATTAAGACATTCTAAACAATCCATATGGACGAGCGTGCCATTAACAAACGTCTCATTGCGCTCCGTGTAGACAAGCGTATAGCCGCTACGTTCCAGTGCTTTGCGGCTACCGCCGTTCGGCTGTAGCACTGCCGATTTTATACGATGCAAGCCTAATTGTTCAAACGCGAAATATGTTCGCGCTTTGTGGCACGCACTCGCGATTCCCCTGCCCCAGTAGCTTGCATCACAGATCACCGAACCGCTAACCGCCTGGCGAATATGTTTACGAAGCTCCATATCCGTCAATGCGCTATTGCCGATAAGTCGGCGCTCATTCTCTTCAATCACCCAGATCCCCCACACGCGCGAGGTCCTATCCTTAATCATCTTGTCATACCACTCTTCCTCAGTTTCTTTCGTCTGCACGCGGTTTGTCACATATTGAATAACTGAGTGATGCGCAAAACCATCCGCAAACGTCGTCGCTTCTTCGCGCGTAAATGGTGCAAGCTCCAGCTGTAGCCCAGATTCGGTCGTTAACTTCATGATTGGTCCAAATGCCATAATGCACTCCTATATATTTGTATTATACACTATCTCTATACGACACGCCGCATACAAAGAATGTATATACATAATTTCACCGTCTATAGTCATCCTTTCTAGTACTTGTTACCTTACACATCACCCACGCCTCAAGGGAGCACAACGTGTTCACGCGACCACGCCAGCGCCACTTCTGTCTTCTTGCGTGCCTGTAAATTTTTACGCGATGGGCGATCATCGCCCCACCATAAGCGCCATGCCCAATCCGCCGGGTTGAGACACTCAAGCATATCTTCATGAACATAATGTCCATCAATAAACTGAAAATTTCGCTCAACGTACACATGAGAGTATCCTACTTTATCAAGCGCTCGTCTGCTCGCAGTGTTTTCCTGTGCAACTGCCGACCTTAACCTAACTAGCCCCAGTTGCTCAAATGCGTACCACGTACGAGCATAGTGCGCTGCACTTGCAACACCTATACGCCAATAGTTGTTATCAGTCAGAGTAATGCTCGTAGAACCCTGTGTAATGTTACGCTGAGTTGGTACCAAAGGGCTAATTTCATTTATCTCTGTGTAGCCAATAAGTTTCCTCTTATCACGCTCAACAACCCAGACGCCCCACAGCATCACATTGCTCTCTTTCGACCTCTTGTCAAACCACTCTTGCTCCATCTCTGCCGTTACCGGCAGCATGCCATTATATTGGTTGGTGCTCTGTTTTTGAAGCCCTGCGATAAAAACTAACACTTCTTCGCGCGTAAATGGTGCAAGCTCCAGTTTCAATCCAGATTCGGTCGTTAACTTCATGATTGGTCCAAATGCCATAATCGCCTCCCTGTTTCAGGTAATTGAATAGGTGTCTTTTACGCTTCACCTAAATCAATATCTATCACCTTATACTTATGTACGTACTCAATCCGCGTTGAACCAAACTGCCGCACCATTGTTGCTTCGGCTGGGTACGTATGACCATGTAGCAGTAACTTCGGCGGCGTACGCTCTATATAAGTACGCAAGCCGTCAAATCCTTGATGAGCTAATTCTTCCTCATCGTTAATGCCACGCGGCGGACAATGCGTTAAGAACACGTCAACTGGCGGCATACTTGCAAGCAGCTCACGTGCTTCTTGCTGTGTATACATAATTGCGTCAGGATTTTCTTTATAACGAACACACCCCTGGAAACCGCCAAAAGACACACCACGCCATTGCCATACGTTGAGATGCATATTAACAATCCCAAACTCATTCATATACGTACCGCTACAGTGATTGCCATACACGCCGATCTTTGGCGTAGTAACACGCTCTAACCCGATAAGCTGCGAGCGATCCAAATCGCCTAGCGTCATCACGATATCTATAGCATGTTCAGCAACAAACTGCGGGTAATCTAGTTGAGGATTCGTGTCAGCGATTGCAAGTATTCTCATATCGCTATTATACAACAACTAATAAGTAGCTTGGGTGTAAATAGCAACAACAATACTATAACCCTATCATTCAATACCCGAACAACTAACTATCACTTCTTTATTAAACCTTATCTCACGCATAAGAACTGCACCCCTACTTTGCAGATAGCACGCTCTTATCTATCGCTCGCACGCAATCCCGTCGTGGTCACGATCAAGTTCTTCTAGGTATCCAGGCGTACCGCGACTCATATTGCTATAGCCAGCGGCGCGCGCTTCTTTGCAGTTTCGGAAGAACACGCCTGATGCTTGGCTTTGCGCAGGGGTAACTGCTGGAGGTACGACAGCTTGGCGCTGTCGTTGCTGTTGAATTTGTTG
>CAJPSU010000012.1 GCA_905373345.1 Candidatus Saccharimonadota bacterium | reverse complement strand
TTAAGGCGATCTCGACGATGATTGAACCAGCGTTAATGGTCGTTCTAGCTGTTTTTGCGGGCGGCTTGATCGGGGCAATTTTGTATCCTATTTATGGCTTAGTGACTAAGATTCACTAACGAAGCTCTAGACAATGACGCACTCGTGCGTTATGCTAGATATAACCATAAGAAGTGTTCATAAGAAAGGTGGAACGGGAATATGAGCAAACAACAACTTAAAGAGCGTGGATTTACGATTATTGAAGTCGTGCTCGTGCTGGCAATCGCGGCATTGATATTTTTGATGGTGTTTATCGCACTGCCGGCGTTGCAGCGCAGCCAACGCGATACAGCGCGTAAGAACGACGTGAGTATTGTGTCGGCAGCGGTGAATAGTTTTTCGAGCGCAAACAAGGGTAAGCTGCCTGATTCTGGCTCTGAGGGTCGGTTGCGTTCTTACATCTCAAACTTATCCGGCAACTCTGACGTAACTAAAGTGACTGTTGCCGTATTTAGCTCTGAAGTTGATGTAGCGGACGGTAATATTATCGTTGTAACTCAGGCGCAGTGCGGCGACCCGGGTGTTGATGGAAATAAACAAAAGCTCAGTAAAGGTACACTTCGTCAGTATGCGGTAATTACGCGTCTTGAGTCTGGTAAGTCGACATATTGTTTGGAAGCGTAAATATAGCAAATTGACACAAAGCCACAAAAAGAGGTTGCGGAAAAACGCAACCTCTTTGCTATAATAACAATATGAATATGACTATTCTGGCATGGTTGTTTGGTGTACTCGGGTTTATTATGGGGAGCTTCGCTGGTGCACAGGTGTGGCGGCTGCGCGCGCGGCAGCTATACGAAGATAAAGAAGCCCATGAGTCCTATAGTAAGGATGAGTTTAAGCAGCTTAAGCCGCTCCTGGGTAAAAAAGGCAAGCGCGATCGTTCGTGTTGCTTGCGGTGTCATCATACACTCGCCTGGTATGACCTAATTCCGATCGTTAGCTGGCTGTCAACGGGTGGAAAATGTCGTTATTGCCGTAAATCAATTGGCTGGTTTGAGCCGGTCATCGAGCTGATAATGGCGGCGCTTTTCGTGGCGTCATATGTGTGGTGGCCGTTTTCGCTTACCGGTGTGGGCTGGGTATTGGCTGCGGGTTGGACATTGTTTGCTTTGTGGTTGGTGTCGCTCGTATTGCTCGTGGTGCTTGCGACATATGACTTAAAGTGGCAATTATTGCCAAATCGTCTCACTTGGGCATATGCAGCGCTTGCACTTATCGTTGTTGTGCTGCGATTTGTGCTTGTCCATGATATTGATATATGGTCGCTGGCGGGGGCTGTAGCAATTATGTCGGGATTGTATTTTGTACTGTGCGTTTTATCGCATGGTACATGGATCGGTGAGGGCGACGTGAAGCTCGGACTCGGACTCGGACTCATGCTTGCTAGCTGGGAAAAGGCATTTTTGGCGTTATTTTTGGCGAACTTCATCGGCTGTATTATCGTGTTGCCGGGGCTTATCAGCAAAAAACTGAAGCCGGGCAGTGAAATACCATTTGGTCCACTATTTATTTTAGGCATGTTGATCTCGTATTTTGCAGCTCATCATATCATAACATGGCTGTTTGCAGTGACAACTTTCTAGTGTTAATTCTGCTACGCTTATGGTAAAATAATCAGTATGAAGAGGGCATCGCGCGGGTTTACGATCATCGAAGTTATGTTATTCCTGGCGGTGACAGGTGTGCTCGCAGCAGGAATCTTAGCATCAGTCGGTTCGACGCTTGGGTTGCAGCGGTATCGCGATGCGGTTGATGGATTTTCGTCGTATATTCAGGGGCAGTACGGGCAGACAATTAATGTGCGCAATGATATTGATAACCATCGTGAATGTGCAGCAGACGGCACATTTCTAGCAGCCCACTCTGCGCCGCCTGGTACAAGTGAGACGTGCGTGATTATCGGGCGTCTGGTCACGACAGCAAATGGACAAACATTCCGATCTCAGCCAATTTATATGTCCGGAGTGACGAGCGCGTTCTTGAAATCTGGCATCGGCGATGATGCAGTTTTTACGGCGGATGCGGCGGCGAATCGGCGGCTGTTTATTGATAGTAGTGCTCAGCCGCAGACGTACCAGCTTGATTGGGGTGTGCGTACACAACCGCCAGCAACAGGCGATAATGCGTGGGCGATTGCAATTGTACGTTCGCCGATTAGCGGGGTAATTCATACTTATACAATGCGTCGAGCGTCGGTAATGCTAGATCAGCTTGTTGTAGAGGGTAATCGTCGTAATGATTCGGTCATCTGTATTGATCCATCCGGCTGGTTAGCGGGGCAGACGCTTGGCGTTGCGATTGCGGCAGATGCGCCTGGCGCAAGCGGCGTTGTTACGCGTACGGAGGGTTGTAGCTGATGAAGCGATTTGCACGCGGTGATACGGTGATTGAGGTGATGTTTAGTTTCACGGTGCTCAGTATGCTCGTTGTCGGTACCTATGTACTGATGAATCGCGGTATACAGGTAGCGCAGCGTTCGCTTGAAATTACGCTTGTACGCCAACAGATTGATTCGCAAATTTCAATGATACGCTACATTCAGGCGCATCATACCGACGCGTGGCAGCAAATCCGTAGTCGATATGTAATTCAGTCGGCGAGCCATGGACCGCATATTAATGTAACTGATTTCGTTGAAAAGAATAATAACCGATGCCCAACACTTGAAAATAATGGATTGACAAATAGCAGTAAAGCATTTTTCTTAGCACAAAATTCAGCTCGCAATGATGTGCGCGTCGTTGACGTGACGACATCAGCGGCATATACTGAACCGGCTGTATTTGCGCGTGTTGATCTGTCGAATGCGAGTGCGCCGCAAGCTCAAGGATTATTTATCCAAGTCGTCCGCTCCGAAGCGCACAAGCCTGGTGAAGAAGCTGGCAATGCGTATGATGTATATGTTAATGCGTGCTGGGATAGCGTTGGTACATCTGTACCAACGACGATAGGAACGATAACGAGGATTTATGATGGCAAAAACTAAGAGGGCGACAAGTAGAGGATTCACATTGGTTGAATTGTTGCTCGCGATGGCGGGCGTTGCGGTGCTGCTGATATCAATTGCAGTAACAACGATTCAGCTAACAAATATGTATCATAAGGGTATTACGATAAAGTCGATTAATCAGTCGGGGCGTGAAGTCGGTGATTTGATTCGACGTGATGGCTTGACGATTGGGCAGGGTGAGGTGCGGTTTGTCGCCGCTGATACACAGGGTGCCGGCGGACTTGGGCGGTTGTGTATCGGTTCTCGCGCTTATTTATGGAATAAGCCAGAGAACTTGCGCTCAAATGATCCGTCGGCGGCAGTCCGCTATAATAGCACAGGCGATGCGATTATCTTGGCGCGCGTAGCCGATCCGCTTGGTACATTTTGTATTCCGCAAAATGGCGTGTACGCGACCGATGTCTCGACGACCGGTACAATGCGCGCAACGGAATTGCTCAAAGGGCGGGCTGATCTGGCTGTGTATCGGATGGACGTGACGCCGATCTTTGATCGAAACGGCGATCGCGCCTTTAACATTTCCTATACACTTGGCACGAACCAAGGTGAAGAAATCAACACGACCGACCAAACGTGCCGTACGTCAAATGAAGCTGAAAATAACTTTACGTTTTGCGCAATCAATCAGTTTAATGAAATTGTAATTATGGAGAAGGCATCATGAATCGGCAGTCTGAAAAGGGCATGGTTTCGATTATCGTTGTAATGTTTACGTCGCTTCTATTGATAATTATATCAGTTGGCTTTGTGCGGTTGATGTCGCAGGAGGAAACGCAGGCATCTGATAATAATTTATCACAAAGCGCTTACGATTCGGCAGTTTCTGGTGTTGAGGATGCGAAACGCGTCATTACGGCGTGTGCAAACGGAAGCACTGCGAGTGCGGCGTGTACGGCTATTTTAGCGCAACGATGCGATACTGTGCAGAAAGCCGGCATTGCTGCGTCGACGACCGACACGCGGGTAACAATCCGCAGCAATGGTGCGCCGGCTGATAGCACCCAAGGGCAGGCGTACACGTGTGTCAAGATTGAAAGCATAACAGATGATGTGAAGCATACGCTTGAAGAGGGCGTGTCGAAAGTGATTCCGCTTAAAACAACGAATGATACGGATCATATCATGGTACAGTGGACGCTTAAAAGCGATGATACGCCGACAATCGCTAATCCGAATGATACGAACCCAAATCATCTGCCACAGCATGATGCGTGGGGCGCGGATGCTCCAGCGATGCTGCGTGTGCAAATTGTTGTTCCTGAAAAGCCGGATGGCAGTATGGAACAGGCTGACTATGACAGCAACCAAGTGATGACGACGCTCTTGCGACCGACCAGTGTGCGCGGATCAAGCGCGATGATCAATGCGATTTCGCTGCAGGCGACGCGCGCTGCTGGTTCGCAGACGAGCGTGACAGTGTCACCGTCGCCGGTGCTATGTTCAGAGACTCGCTTCAATGCGAATCAATATGCGTGTGCAGCAGTCCTTACTATTCCGAATGGACGCCAATTGAAGGCTGGTTCGCGAATGGCATTCATGCGGGTTACGAGCTTGTATGCGCGCACACAGCTTCGAGCATCGTTTGAGGATATCAGCGGTAATGTGACGGCGCAGTTTGATGGTGTACAGCCTCTTGTTGATTCAACTGGTCGCGCTGGCGATGTTTATCGACGCGTTCTGAGTCGTGTTAGCCCGGACGGAGCATTCACGTTCCCTGAATATGCCGTTGATACAACGGGTAGCCTATGCAAAGACTTTTCGGTGAGCGATACGATGGCTATTAGTGGCATATGCGATCCGCGCCCAAAGAAATAATGTAGGTTTGATCATAACTATAACCGATTTAGTTTTCAAAGTGTGGTTTTATATTTCGGTACTGTCGCTGTGAAAACATTCATATACGTCCCGCAAGTGTTGGTCTGTGACATGCGTGTATACTTGCGTCGTGGCGATACTACTATGTCCAAGCATACTTTGTACACTGCGAATATCCGCACCATTCATGAGTAGGTCGGTTGCAAAGCTATGGCGCATTGTGTGCGGACTGACATGTTTGGTGATTCCAGCAAGCCGTGCGTATTTTGTAACCATTCGCTGTACACTGCGCTGATTAAGCCGCCGGTAGTCTCCGCTTGTGCTCGGCGCTTGAATATTGCGACTGTAGCTTAAGAATAATGGGATGAGCAAATCTGTCCGTGCATGAAGGTATAGTTCTAATTGAGCTGCCGCACGTTTACTAACAAATACTGGGCGGTCTTTCTGGCCTTTTCCGCGTACTGTAAACTCTCGTCGGGCAGTATTGACGTGGTCGCGGTTTAGTCCAACAAGCTCCGAGACGCGCAGTCCACTTGAGTACAATAGCTCTAGGATTGCTCTGTCGCGCAGGTGTGAGATTTCGCCGTCATTTGGTATGGTGTCAAATATTCGTTCAACCTCATCATTGTATAAAAATGTTACTTGTTTTCTATGGACGCGCGGTAGTTCAATTTTATTTGGCGCCATGCTTGGAATGCTTCGTTTGCTGAGGTAATTAAGAAAGCCACGTAATGCAATAAGGTGGTAATTTTGCGTGATTAGTGCGAGCTCATTGTTATTGTCGTCTTTTTGGCGGTTGAGCCACAGACGGTATTTGCGGATAAGCTCTGGTGTGATTTTGTCAACAGTAAGGTCCGTACCGGCAAATTGTAAAAAGCGCTCAAGATATCGGGTATAGTTTTCCGATGTACGGCTTGATCGACCGCGTTCAATCTCAAGATATTCAGCGAAATCCAGTAATAGCGCAGACATTTCCATACTTCTAGCATACCGCAATTTGGGGTAACTGTAAAAATTATCTGAATAACTTTATTGTTCAGTGGAATACCAATAGAGAAACAAGACGATATTTGCTACAATACGAGCTAGAAATAATAGGTATAGGAGGATCTGGTGGCAGGAATAGTAGAACGAACGTTGATTATATTTAAGCCCGATGCTGTACAACGCGGCATTGTTGGCGAGATTTTGACGCGGTTTGAGCGAGTCGGGTTAAAAATTGTTGCAACAAAAATGATTGCGCCGACTAAAGAACACTATTATCGCCACTACGAAGAAATTGGACAGATGATTACGCGCCGCGGTAAAGAAAAATTTGACATCACGCTTGACATGATGGTACAGGGACCAGTGATTGCGATGGTACTTGAGGGTGTTGAAGCGGTACAGCTAGTGCGCAAACTTGTTGGTACGACTGAGCCGAAGAGTGCTGCTCCCGGTACGATTCGCGGCGATTATTCGCATATGAGCTTCGTGTACGCTGATGCCGAGCATAAAGGAGTGCCGAACCTCATTCACGCCAGTGGCAACGACAAAGAAGCGGTCGAGGAAATTGGGCACTGGTTTTCGGACGACGAAATTTTTGAATATAAATCGCTCAACGACAAATTTACCTTATAGTAAGTTTTTCAAATATACCGCTTGGACTTGTATTATCATTTTGCGAGCTCAAGCGGTATACTAGGTGTATGCCTCGGTAGCTCAACTGGATAGAGCAGATCCGTCCTAAGGATAAGGTTGTAGGTTCGACTCCTATCCGGGGTACCAAAATAGTAACAGTAGATAAGGTAGGTATGGACGCGACGTTTGAAGGTCAGCACGCGGATGAAACAATTCTTTTCGTTTTTCGGCGCCATATTATTGCGATGCGTAAAGGATTCTATTCGCTGCTCATTCCACTTGCAGTCGGGTCAATTCCGCCGCTTATTTGGCAAACGAAACTCGAGCTATTTCTGTTACCGCTTGCCGGACTTGTGCTTGGATCAATCCTATTTTTTTACCATTTTCTGATGTGGTACTTTACTGTGTACGTCGTGACGAACGAGCGGATTCGCCAGATTACGCAGCGCGGTTTTTTTGGTAAAGATGTGGTAGAACTGAGCCTGGATAAGGTGCAAAGCATCAGTTATAATATACCAGGGTTCAGTGGCGAAATTTTTAAGTTCGGCACGATTATAATCCAAACATTTGTGGGCGATCTCGTTATCCGTATGGTTGAGCACCCGAGTGAGATATATAATAAATTGCAGGATGCGGTTTACGCTGCCGAAGCGAGCCGCCGGAGCACAGATGAAGAGAAAGTTATCAATTAGGCGCAAGAATAAAAAGCAAGCGAAAGTTCCGCCGCGTATTACAAACGAAACAGTCGCGGAACATCGCGAGCAGATTATTGCGGGCGGGCGTAAATTTAAGTATCCGATTCAGTATGCACGTCATCGTCTAGTGTTCAACGCGACTATTATTGCAACCGTGGGCGTATTCTTACTTCTTATTGCGGGCTGGGTGCTGATGTATCCAATGCAGAATTCAAGTGGTGTTGCGTATCGTATCTCGCGCGTTATTCCACTGCCGGTAGGATTGATTAATGGTGAAGCGGTTCTGTATAGCGATTACCTCGCATCGTACCGTTCATCGGCATATTATCTGAATAAGAATCCAGAGGTGCGACTCAACACAAACGACGGGCAAGTGCAGCTTAACCACATCAAGCGCCAATCGCTTAATCTTGCGGAGCGTGTTGCATATGCACGTCAATTAGCTCGCCAACATAATATTTCAATCTCTGGCAGTGATGTTGATGCGGTGATTGAACAGGAGCGAATAACAGCAAACGGGCGTGTCTCGCAGGATACGTATGATGCTTCTATAAAGATGTTGTTTGGCGAAAATGCGAGTGACTATCGGTTTAGGACAGCAAACGCAATGCTTGAGAGCCGCGTAGCATTTGCAGTTGATGTAAAGGCGAAGCAGCAAATTGAAGCGGCTATGACAGTGCTCAAACAGGGAAAATCATTTGATGATGCTGTGGGTGGAGCGAACGCACTCTCTGGCGGTAAAGCGAACGCAGGGAAAAGCGGATTGATTGATGTGACAAGTAAATTTAACGGATTACGTGTACAGAGTGTTGCGGGGCTAAAAAAAGATGAGCTCTCTGGTATTATGCAGAGCGCGACAGCGGATGGGTTCTATATTGTGAAAATTACCGAAAAAACTGAAAAGAAAATTGCTTTCGATTACGTCCATGTCCCGCTACAGGAATTTACGACGCAATTTGCAAAGCTCAAGGTAGACGGCAAAATTCAAGAGTATATCTCCGTTCCTGAGTCGCGGTAGTCGTGGTTGCAATTTAGCGCGTCGTTTGGTACACTACGTCTAGCATATTTGCGCTCGTAGTGAAGCTGGTCTATCACGCCTCCCTGTCACGGAGGAGATCGCCGGTTCGAATCCGGTCGGGCGCGCCATAGAAAATACCTCACGAGTCCGTGGGGTATTTTCTATAGTATAAACGTACTATCTCTGATATAATAAATGCATTGCCGTCTTAGCTCAGTTGGTAGAGCGGCGCATTCGTAACGCGCAGGTCGCCGGTTCAATCCCGGCAGACGGCTCCATGGCATCTATGAATAAGAATAGTACGATATATACTATCAAATCTGCGATAAAAGACCGCTCTTTGGCGTGGATGCTAGGCGGTATTGTTATTGCGGCGCTTATATGTAGTATATGGATTGGCGTACTGATTCATCCGAGCGATATTACAGTATACTCGCGCTATAGTGCTTTTGGCCAAGCTCATTTTTACAAAGAACACTGGCAATATTTTTTCTTGTTTGTTGCGTTTTTTTGGGTTGTTGCGGTATTGCATGCTGGTATAATGATTAAATTTGCCGCGCTTAACCGCAAGCGTACGAGTGGGGTTGTATTTTGGTATACGCTTGCGGTGTTTGTAGTGGGTTTAATGTATGTACTAAATGTTATATCCCTTGGACAAGCGGCATGACGCGTATCGTAGACGACCGAGAGCTACCGCTTGGTAAGCGTACGAAGCTATATCGGTTTTTCGAAATCCTTCCGGGCTTTCTAACGTACTCCATGCTAGCGCTTGTTGTTATTTTATCGATTGTGCAGCCGCTATGGGCGGCGATTTATATTTTGCTTGTGATACTAGCGATGTTTGTGCGCGCGATTGGTGTTGCGTATCGGACGATCCATGGGCATCAAACGCTTGTTGCAGCTCAAAAAGTTGATTGGAGCCAGCGGCTTCATGATTTAGAGCAGGCATATCGAGGAAAGCTGCCTTCGCACAAAGCAGATTCACGAGCATTTGAATCGCGGCGTCATGCAGCAATCGTGCGTGCAGTGGTTGATAGGAAGCTAAGTATACCAAATCCAGAGTTAATTTATCATGCAGTTATTATCGCTGCGTATAATGAATCGTACGACGTCATTAAACCAACTATTGAGTCGGTTCGGGCGACGACATACAACAATGATAAGTTGATCGTTTATCTTGCATACGAAGAGCGCGGCGGCGAAAGTATTGAAAAAACGGCGCAGCGGCTTAAAAAAGAATATGCGTCGGTATTTAAAACATTTCAGACTATTAAGCATCCAAAAGATCTGCCCGACGAGATTCCTGGAAAAGGACCAAACATTACGTACGCGGGTAAAAAATTACAAGCGTGGTGTGATCGACAACATATTCCATATGACAATGTAGTTGTTACGACGCTTGATAGTGATAATCGTCCATATCCGTCATATTTTGACTATGTTAGCTATGAATATCTTGTGCGCCCGAATCGCGAGCGGTTATCATATCAGCCAATTGCGTTGTATTTTGGTAATATTTGGGATGCGCCAGCGCCGATGCGCGTACTTGCGACCGGTAATTCTTTTTGGACAGTGATTAGCAGTATGCGCCCGCATACGCTTCGTAATTTTGCGGCCCATAGCCAGCCGCTCTCGGCGCTTGTCAAAATTAATTATTGGAGTAAGCGCAGTATTGTTGAAGATGGTCATCAGTATTGGCGCAGTTATTTTTATTACAATGGCGACTACGGTGTCGTTCCGATTCATGTACCGATTTATCAAGATGCGGTGATGGCTGATACATTTAAAAAGACAATTATCGCACAGTTCAAACAGCTCCGTCGCTGGGGATACGGCGCTTCCGATATACCATATGTGGCCGTTCGTATATTTACGCGTGCTCGCACTGTACCATTTTGGGAAGGTTTTGCGCGGTTTTGGCGGCTGCTTGATGGACACGTTAGTTTATCAACATCAGCGATTATTGTTGCGTTTGGCGGTTGGGTGCCACTGTTGTTAAATCGAGAAGCATCACGAAACTACACAGTTCATTCGCTACCGATTGTCATTAGCTATATACAGTCAATCGCGTTGATCGGGTTGTTTATTACTATTTTACTGATGATGAAAATGCTGCCGCCGCGTCCCACGCGCTATAAGCGGCGGCGTACGATCGCGATGATATTGCAATGGTTTCTCATGCCGGTTACTGCCATTTGTTATGGAGCACTTGCGCCGATTAATGCGCAAACGCATTTATTACTTGGAAAATATCTTGAAAGTTTTGATGTAACTGATAAGGCAACATTCGCCTCACGCGAAAAGGCAAAAAAGAATAAGGGCCGTCGACGTATACGTATGAAAAAGCAGCGAAAATAGATAATAAAAGGCGACCAGAGATTATCGGCGAGCAGCCTAGTTCTATGCCAAAATTTGTAGCTAAAGAGTGACGGTAAGGGTCTGGTTGTTGTTATTGATGTCTCTTTGTTTTGAATCGGATTACATAATAAATAGAATTAATTCATGGTTAGCTTAAACTTGTTTGCAGCAATAATAATCTTGAGTTGTGTCTTGCTAGGTTTGACTAATCAGTTTACTGGCGTTAAAAGTAAAAACCTGCCTGAAAACTATAAATAGGTTATATAAACCTAGTAATAGTCTTTCGTCATTAATGTTTTCGGCGAACTATTTGTATTGGCTTATTGTATTCAAACGCAATAGCATAACGGTTAAGCTTTGATCGTTTTTGGCGTATTCTTTTTTGTTCTTTAGACATGATTTTATATTAACATAAGCATAATTTTTTGTCAACCGAAGAATATTCTTCTAATATATCACCGTGTGGGTAAATAGTTTTGAATAACTAGATTTTTCATGTGGAAAACTACAGCGGAGGAGGTGAATAACATTTAAGGCTTTTTGGTAAATGTAAAAAGGTAAAACTGTCTAGTCATGCAGCTTTATAGATAAACTCTGGCGATAATTTGTGTCAAAGCTTGAGCCTATTTTGAAAGTAAAGGCTGAATCACTAAGATAAGTGTTGGATTTGTGAGGAGCTTGGCCTTCAGTTGGAGGGTATGGCTAAAAGTCCGTTGCCACTTTCTTCATGCCAAAATAATAGACGATTACTTTTGATAATTTTGAATAACGATAACGACATACAGATTAGTTCGGCGCTAGGAATTATCTAACATGAGTGCACGATCTTAAGTTAGTGAAAAGGTAAAGATAATCTAGGTCTTTTTTAGGTTAGATTTAGTGCTACTAAAGTTTAGAAAAAGTCACCCGACGGGGTGGCTTTTTCTACTCTAATTCAAGAATGGTGGGCAATAGAGGATTCGAACCTCTCACCTCTTCAACGTCAATGAAGCGCTCTAGCCAAATGAGCTAATCGCCCTGATAAATTTATGGTAGCAGAAATACTGCATGATTGCAACACGGAGCGCTCTATTGTACAATGGGTCCTGAGCGGCGAAAGAGTCTAACCATCTCTGGAGCTTCGTGGCAGCGGACGCGGGACACGTAAACTTTCTGGGTCAAGAGAAATAGCCAAGGTGGAACCTCCTGAGCGATCGGGACAGAGGCGCGCACGTCACACATCGTACTGCG
>CAJPSU010000011.1 GCA_905373345.1 Candidatus Saccharimonadota bacterium | reverse complement strand
TTGCCACCGATGCCGTCAACGAACGATAGCACGTCTGGCGCCGCCGTGCCAGACACGCTTGAGACTGCGTTGCCGCCGCTTCCGCAGCAAGCAGTGCAGGCGGCAGCAGCACCGGCGTCTGCCGATCCAGCGCAGTTCCGGATTCCTGGGCAATAAAGGATAAATATACTTAAAGGAAAATCCCCGCCACTGGTTGTGGCGGGATTCCTTAACGAGAGGAGGAGATTAGGACTAACGCCTACCTTCAAGCTGAGCGCGATCTTGTTCGCTCAGCGTAATAACCGGAGTAACGTCCGGTCCAGTGACGGCGAGCGTCAATCCGACGCAACCGCCATACCCCATTGCCTCATCATAGAGTACGCCGGCAAATCGACGTACCTTAACCCCGCTCGGGGCGTTCTTATAGATTAAGAACGTAACCGATGAAGCGTCAGGTGAAATGTCGCGGTCGCGGTCAATTTCCCTGCTCTGCACTGGAATAGTGCAGGTAAGGGTATCGCCGCCCTGACGAGACGAAGAACGCACGTGAAGACTCATCTTCACAGCGTGCCCGTCATACGTCGACGGGTCAAGAGTTGCCCAAATTGCCTGGCCATCGTCGCGGCCAGCCCCGACGGACAGAGGATAACTCTGTCTGGGCTCGATACCCGATGCCGCCAGCGACTGCGCCACGGTCGGCGCAGTTAGCCGCAAAGAAGCAATGTTAGCGCAGCCATACAATGCTGTGCTAGCAATAGTGAGCCAAATAGCAAGCATAATCTTCGACGCTCGCTTAAAAGTCTTAAACGTCACCACCCACATCACGATAATAATCGTGAAAGTAACAATGGTAATGATGATAGCAATGACCACGGGCGCCATGTGACGCACTCCTCTCAAAGATAGTTGTTAAGGAACAAGCCTATCGTATCATATTTTTACAATATAGCAACTATAGTATACTGGTAGCATGAACGACAGTATCATCTTGATCGACAAACCAGCTGGTATGACAAGCTTTGGCGTGGTAGCGCGCTTGCGACGGGTGTTGTCGGCGCGGGCGGGCAAAAAGGTAAAAGTCGGGCACACAGGCACGCTCGATCCGTTTGCGACAGGTTTGATGATTATCGTGACGGGTAGGGCGTGCAAAGACGCTATGCGCTATACGAAACTTGATAAAGTGTACGAAGCGACAATAAGGCTTGGACAAACAAGCACAACAGGCGATCCAGAAGGAGAGATTTCGGCGTATGATGGTACTATAGGCGGTGCAGGCGAAGTTTCCTCTAAAACAGCTGCACGCCGGACGGATGAGTCTACTCAGACCTCAGACTGCTCCGCCAAAAGACCCGCCGCGCCGCCTCTTACACAGGTTCAGGCAGTGCTCGCGCAATTTACCGGCGAAATCAAGCAGCGCCCGCCGATTTTTAGCGCGATCAAAGTTAACGGCCAGCGAGCCTACAAACTTGCCCGCGATGGCAAGGAGGTCGAAATTCCCGAACGAACCGTGCAGATCTACGCGCTTGAGCTATTGTCGTACAACTACCCGGAGCTTGTAATTCGCGCGCACGTGTCAAGCGGCACGTATATTCGCAGTCTAGCGGTCGACATTGGCGCAGCACTCGGGACGGGTGCATATTGCCAGAAACTACGACGGACGAGAATCGCCGATTACGACGTCGCAGCGGCGCAGCAATTGCGCGATTTTGGCGTTACAGATTGAAAAGGCGTAGATACCCTTATTATCAGGCGGAGCAGATTAGCGTGAATATGTCTTTGAGTAGACAAATGATGGCGTGCTCTACGGTGTCGCCCACTGGCTCCATGCCGCCTGCTCGCTTGCAGAGAGCGAGCTCGCTCGGGCAACAGCATCCGCAATGGTCTTTAAGTTAATTACAACGGTTTGTCCGACCTCAAGCGACGGTGCACCAGCTGCGCTAACTATATACGATTCAGCAGCGGCGCGTTGCTCGGGCGATAACGCCTGCTTGTTTGCCTGTAGATATTTTGCGATAGCGGTACGAGCGTGAAATGTGTACGAGTCGCCAAGGTTCGCGGTTGCGCTATAATCAGCACTCGCTGTTGTAACTTGTGTTTGTTGCGTGCTTTTTGCTGGTGCATTATTTTCCCTAGACTTGTCAGATTCACGCGATTGTGCCACCGAAGTTGTGCTAGCATTTTGCGCGTCTATTTTCACACCGGCATGCTGTAGTGCTGCGATAACATCTGCGCGAGAAATCGTGACAGCCTGTCCGACATCTAATAGAGGCGATCCGGCATTATTTGTCAACTCTACCTCGGCTTGCAGCGTCTGCGCGGTGCTAACCTGAAGTTGCTGATTGGCAACGACAGACGAGACCGCTTCACGCGCAAATAGCGTATACGAACTACCTGCGCTCGCTGTGTACGCAAACGTGTCGCCTGTTTTTTTGGCTGCGTTCGTATCGGTCGTCTTTTCTGCCGGTTTTTTATTATCCGCTTGCGCTGTTTGCGTTTGTTTGGCTGCTGGCGCGGTTGTATTTGCGGTTGACTGCTTTGTTTCTGCTGCTTGCTTAGGCTGCTCCGGTTGCGGTTCGCTTGCTTTCTTCTCGCTTGCTGGCGCAACAGACGTTTCTGGTTTCGCTTGCAGTACAGGCGAATTTTGCGTTTTACCGGTAGCTGACTCTACTTTTTTCTTCGGCTGCGGCTCAGTAGTAGCGCGCTTCTTTGCCGGCTCGGCATGCGCGTTGGCGCTACCGTTTTGCCCGGCACTGAACAACACGCCTTTCTGGCGCAACACCGTTACCGTTGATAATCCCACCAATATGACAGCGCATATTATAGCCACCCGACGCTGATTCAATCGAAACTTCCGCATCGTTTTTCCTTATACCCCACTAACTTTTTATAAAAGTAAGTAGTTTCATAGTAGCACTAACGGCAGGACATTTTCAATAAGCTTTGACGATTTGGCAGAATAATGAGCCTGGATATTTACAAAACATATGTATTGTGATATAATGAAAAAGAGTAATACAAAAGGAAGTGACCGTGGAAGAGATAAATCTGTACGACCTATTGAGGTTTTATATTAAAAAATGGCTAACGATAGCGATTTTCGTCATGATCGGCGGAATCGTCGGTATCGCATATACGTACTACATTCAAACGCCGCAATACGAAAGCAAAGCGACGCTGCTATTGGTGGGGACGGATCATGCGTCGGGCAACCAGGAATCAGTGGCGCTGAACAACTACGTGGAGCTATTCAAATCGCGCCGCGTGCTTGATACGGTCATCGCCGACCAGGGGTACGATAAAGATTACGATACGCTCGTATCAAACGTAACGGCGCGGGGCACGAAAAGCACGGATATTATAAATGTATCGATCAAAACGCCCGACGCGAAGCAAAGCAAAGCGCTGCTTGAAAGCGCAATTGAATCATTCCGCAATGAAGCCAAAGAACTGTACGGCAATAGTAGCATCAAAATCAACACGGTCGATGCCGCCAGCACGCCGAAATCGCCGTCGAACGTGCGCCCGGCGATTCAAATCGGGCTCGCTACCGCTGCTGGATTTATGCTCGCGATCATCGGACTATTCTTCGTTTACGATTACCGCCACTCGCAGCCAAAGGCAGCGAAAGCAGACGAGCCGCGCAGTAATGAGCCAGCGCAGCCAAAAGATCAAATGGACGACGAGCCGGAGACTGATACCGCAAAGGAAGACACTCGCTGCACCACGATTTCGCATTTTTACACCGGTGGAGCGTACGAAAAAGAGTAGAACAGGAGAGGGATAATCTAATTATGTACGCACGTTTTATAAAAAGAGCCTTAGATTTTATCGGGGCGAGTTTTCTATTGCTTCTTTCAAGTCCGCTATTTATCGTTGTGGCGATTATCGTCAAACTGACAAGCCGCGGTCCAGTATTTTTCAGGCAAGAGCGAACAGGATTGCACGGCAAAACGTTTACAATGTGCAAGTTTCGCAGTATGGCAAAAGATAATGATGTCAACGACATGAAAAGCGGCGACAAAGTGACGAAAGTCGGTAAAATTCTCCGCGCAACTTCGCTTGATGAGCTGCCGCAGTTTATCAATGTTATCCGCGGCGACATGTCATTTATCGGTCCGCGCCCATGGATTCCAGCATATTATCAGCATATGAATGATAAGCAGCGCCACCGCAACGACGTTCGACCAGGAATTACCGGTCTAGCTCAAGCGTATGGCCGCAATAACTTGAACATTTATGAGAAAATAAATTACGACCTTGAGTATGTTCGTAATGTATCTTTTCGCAGTGATATAAAAGTCATTTTTGTTACTATCAAGATGTTATTTAATCGTGATGCATGCGAACTCGGCAAAGAGGGGATTCATGAGGAATTGGATATGCTGAAGAAGCAAAGCCTAAACTAGGGGAGCGAGTTATGCGTAATAAGATATTATTCACTTCGCATGTAGCGAACTTCCAGAAATTCAACCGTCCATTCATGCGCATGCTGCGTAAAGATGGTTGGGAAGTGCACTACGCGTCAATGGGCGAGGAAGAAATTTTAGATGCCGACAAATCGTTCACCGTTTCGTTTACGCGTAATCCGTTCACCATCAGCAATATTCGCGCATACAAGCAGCTAAAACAAATTATTGACCGCGAAAACTACGATATTATTCATACGCACACACCTGTCGGGAGCGTAGTGACCCGCCTGGCGGCACGACGCGCTCGTAAACGGGGGACGCGCGTTATCTACACGGCGCATGGCTTTCATTTTTTCACGGGTGCGCCGCTGCTGAATTGGCTAATCTATTATCCGGTTGAACGGTTTATGGCACGACATACCGATACGCTCATCACGATTAACGACGAGGATTATAAACGGGCGAAACGTACGTTCAAGACAGATGTCCGCTACGTACCTGGAGTAGGAGTAGACCCAGAACGGTTCAAGCCGCGCCTCACGAAAAAACAACGCAACGACTTGCGCCGGTCGCTCGGGCTTAAACCGGACGATTTCGTGATGATTTATCCAGCGGAACTGTCAAAGCGTAAAAATCAAACCATGTTAATTAAAGTTATGGAATCTGTAGTGAAGTATAATCCAACGGTACATTTATTACTTCCAGGGAGTGATAGTCTTAGCGGTTTACATAAAAGGTTTGTTAACGAAAAAGGTCTCGCTAGAAATGTACATTTTTTAGGTTACCGCTCTGATGTTGCTCAATTACTTCAAATATCAGATTTGTCAGTTTCTACGAGTAAGCAGGAGGGGCTTCCTGTGCATATTATGGAAGCGATGGCAGCAGGCTTGCCGATAATCTCTACGAAGTGCCGAGGTGCTACTGAACTCATTGAAGAGGGCGAAAATGGCTACTTAGTGGATTTTGATGATGTAGAAGCGATGACGGCTGAGATTATGAAAATGTCTCAAAATGGAATGCATGGATTCGGAAAGTGTAGTAAGAATAAAAGTAAAAAATATCAAATTGAGCATATTACAAAAGAGATGAAGAAAACATATTGTAAAAAACAGAAAATATTACATTTACTATCTAGTAGTCAATTTTCCGGCGCCGAGAGTGTAGCCTGCACGCTAATTTTAGGAGTAGACGGTCAATACGAGATTGCATATTGTTCTCCGACGGGAACTATAAAGAATGTATTGTCAGCTAAGAATATAGAGTATTATCCGTTAGAAAAATTTAACCGAAAAACGTTGTCTAGGATAATTGCAGATTGGAAGCCGGATATTATTCACGCCCATGATTTTAGAGCAAGCATTTTAGCTAGTTTCTTTGCTAAAGAAGTAAAAATTATTTCACACATTCATCAGAACCCTGCATGGTCAAACAAAATAACAATACGATCGTTATTATATAGATGGCGTATAAAAAAGTTTATGAAAATTGTTATCGTCACAGATGCTATGCGAAATAATTTTATTTTCAGAGGGGCCACAGGCGAAAAACTTATAATCATTCATAATTTGGTAGATAAGGATAGTATTATTGAAAAAAGCAAGGTTGGTCTAGACGCTCCATCGTATGACATAGTTTTTTGCGGTCGTCTTGAAAGCGTGAAACAGCCGCTTGAGTTTTTGGACATTATTTACAAAATTAAAAAAACACAGGCGAATGTGCGTGCAATTATGATTGGTGAAGGCTCTTTGCGCAAGGATTGTGAGCTTTATGTTGACAAAAACTGCTTGCAAGATAATGTTGTAATTGCTGGTTTTCAAGATAACCCGTATCAATACATTAAAAATAGCAAGTTTTTGTTTATTACTTCAACAGATGAAGGCTTTGGGCTTGTTGCAGCGGAAGCGGATATTTTGGATACAGTTGTCTTGTCGTTTAATCTGGAAGCTATTGCCGAGCTATTCTCCGGTGCAAGGTCTACATACAAAACAAAAAACACCATCATACAAACGTATCTAGAATGTTGTCATAATCGTAAAGGATATCAACAACTTTTGAAGTCGCAGCAAAAATCACTACCAACAGATATAACAGATAAACGTGCATGGCAAAATAATCTATTAAATCTGTACAAAAAGGCAAGTAAACAATGAAACTAACACGCCAATATATATTAAAGCCATTACTGTACATTTATATTTTTTATGTTGTATATACGCCGATTTTTGGTTCTGGAGTGATTTTTGATAAGTATATTGTGCTAAGTATTCTTGCGTTGATCATGCTATTGCCATACTTACTTAGGCAGGATCAATCTATTCTGAAGATTCTCGGGCATCGTAATGTTATTTTGTTGATGTTTGTTGTATTCTCTTTGAGTCTTTATCCTATTTTCATACAAACCATTAACAATATTCCGATCAATAGTATCGCCGACCTTCGTATTGTTCAAAACAACCTCATCAATATTTTAATTATTCATGCTGCAATTATTATTGATAAGATGCGGAAATTTGGATATACCAGAGCGCAAGGTTTTGAGATTTTATTGAAGTTTGGAGCATTACAAGGAATCTTATGTATATTTGGACTTTTATTACCCGCAGTTAAAGATGTATTCATTGGTTTATATCAGGCTGGGGGCGGTTTTAATCAATTTGTGATAGATACGAGAATTTTCGGTATATCAAGCGACTATACATTTGGAACGCCTATATATCATGGTTTAATTGCAGGGCTTGCAGTATATTTTGCCCTTAAAGACAGAATAAGACGGTACTATTTGTATGTACCATTTATTTTGCTAGCTACGTTTCTTAATGGTCGTACAGGAATCCTTGTCTTTCTTGTGACCGCCACTGCGTCAATCTTTTATATATATGCGAAGCGTTCCAGATTAATTAACGCTTTTATTGCTTTCTGTGTAGTAATGACTTTGCTTGTAGGATTGCTGGCAGGGGTGGCTCGTTTTGCGCCTAATGCATATAATTTTATAGATTCTTTTATTGAGGATACGAGAAACCTACTCGAAAAACATGAGTTAACTGGTAACTATGAGGTTCTGTATGAAACGAGTAAAATAATGCCAAAAAATGAAAAACTTTTGTTTGGGGAGGGATACCGGATATATGATGCTCAAGGAGCTCAGCGAGCAGGAGGACGTTCGGATGTGGGGTATATAAATGATTTATTTATAGGCGGTATATTCTATATTATTGTATTGTATAGCGCAACTTTTACGTTCATGATGTATCATAAACGTAAAGAGGCTTTTATATTTTTACTCATCTTTTTTGTTATATTAATAGTTAATATAAAAGGTGAAATATTTAGATCGGCTGTATTTATGTTCACGGTTGCTTATATTAAGCTGTTGTTTTTAGAATATAATAAAAATAAGGATTGTAATGAAAGATAACCTACCTCTTATTTCTATAATTATTCCTATCTATAATGTTCAATTATATCTAAAACGGTGTGTTGATTCCATACTCAGTCAAACATATAGAAACCTGGAAATATTCCTTGTTGACGATGGCTCTCCTGACGATTGTGGTCGTATGTGTGATGAATATGCAAAAGTAGATTCTAGAATAAAGGTTATTCATAAAAAGAATGGTGGTCTTTCGGATGCACGCAACGTAGCTATAGATATAGCATCTGGTGATTATATTTTGTGCGTCGACAGCGATGACTATGTACATCACACTATGGTCGAGACTCTTTATCTATCACTTAAGAAATATAAGTGCGACATAAGCGTTGCTAGTCATTTAGATGTTACCGACCAGTACAAGTTAGATTTGTCCTCAAAAAAAGAGAATCAGATAGAAGTATTTGACACACAATCTGGACTAGAAACCATGCTTTATCAAAGGGGTATTACTACATCTGCTTGGGGTAAACTGTATAAAGCTGAGCTTTTTACCGATGTTAGGTATCCGAAGGGTAAGCTCTGCGAGGACCTAGATACTACATATAAGTTATTTGCGAAATCAAAGAAAATTGTACTAAATTCCGCTAAGCTCTATTTTTACTTACAAAGAAATAACAGTATCATTAAATCATCGTTTAAGCCTGCGAGAATGGATGCATTAAAGTTTGCAGAGGATCAACTAGTGTTTATTGAAACGAGATTTCCTGCAATCAAAAAAGCTGCTTGCAATAGGCTCTTTATGGAAGCGATATTTATTATGCTAACCATGCAAAAAGCAACTATAGCTGAATATAGTACGAGTTGGCGCAAGTGTGTAAGTATAATAAAAAAATATCGAAAAACCGTATTGTGCGATACGAAATCAAGGGCGATCTATAGACTGTATGCTGCTTTGTCGCTGATATCACCTAAGTTAATATATACAGTTAATGGGCTTAAAAATCACATCAAACTAATCATTGGGAGGATGGTATGATAAAACTAAAAAAAAGAGTAATCCCTTTATACGAATACATGACTACGTATGTGTCAAATGCGAAGATTAAACGTACTTCCGACAAGGTGGCGTATATATTTTTAGCCGCTAATTATAACAATATAGGCGATTTAGCAATAACTTACGCTCAAGAAAAATTTATTGAGAAGGTATGCCCAGACTATCAAATTGTGTCTATACCAATTACTGACACCTATAAGTATCTTAAAGATATTAGGCGTAATCTTAATGCTGTTGACTTGATTTTTTTACAAGGTGGCGGTAGTTTTGGCGATCTTTATCCAAAAGCGGATTATGGGCGTAATTTTATCTGTAAATATTTTGCAGATCATCAGATTATTTCATTTCCGCAAACTATGGTGTTTACAGATACTGAGTATGGGAAGTGGAGGCTAAAGAAAGCATGCGTTGCGCTATCAGGCAAGAATATAACATTATTTGCTCGAGAGAAAATTAGCTACAAGATGATGCAAAAGACGTTTGACAAGGGCAGAGTCCAGCTGTCGCCTGATATAGTTTTGTCCTTGTTGTCGTCTATTCGACGAGAGTGTGTTGTTAACTCTCGTAAGTCTATCATTTTAACGCTTCGTGCTGATGGAGAAAAAAAGATTACGCCAGAACAACAAGTATTGCTTCAGGATATGGTAAAAAATAATTATAAAAATGTGGTATATAGAGATACCGAGTTTGCAGGCATGTCTCCAGAGACGACCGTTGAGGGGTATGAAAAGGTGAAAGGCATGCTCAACGCCTATAGAACTGCGAGAGTTGTTATAACTGATAGGCTTCATGGTATGATATTTGCGGCAGTTACAGGAACACCATGTATCGTATTGCCAAACTCTAATCATAAAATAAGCGAAACATATGAGAATTGGTTGAACAAATGCAACTATATAAAATTTATAGATTCTGTAGATATTCAGGAAGTAAAGGAAGCGATAGATTATTTTACAGACAGTAAGTTTAAGACGAATTACAATGATATTTCAATACCTTTTAAGACTTTGGAAAATTCATTGGAGAGAGCGACTAAGGGTTAATGTCCAAGCAATCATCTCTTGTTAAAAATACTCTCATCATTGCGTTTGGCAAGCTATCGACGCAGTTTTTAACATTTCTTTTGTTGCCGCTATATACGACGTATTTGGCGACAAGCGAGTTCGGTACAGTCGACTTGGTAATGACGTATGTTACGTTGCTTGCGCCGATTATCACTGTTTCGCTTGAGATGGGTGTATTTCGCTTTTTGATTGACGTACGAGGTGACGAGGAGAGACAAAAACGAATTATCTCGACGGTAGTGCGGTTTACGGCGTGTATGCTTGCACTTGCTACGGTAGCATATCTGCTCGTTTGGTCTTTCGTGAATATTCCATACGGATTGTATGCACTCGGTGCGACGGTAGCAGTGATTATGTCAAACATGTTTTTGCAGATTGCGCGTGGTTTTGGCGATAATGTAAAATTTGCGGTTGGCGGCATGGTCGCTGGCGTGGTAACGATTGCGGCGAACATACTGCTTATTGTCGTGATGGGCATAGGCGCGCGGGGCATGCTAACGTCGACGATTTTAGCGAATGTCGCATGCGCAATATATTTGTTCGTTGCGTTGAAACTCTATCGGTATATTGATTTTTGTATTCATGATAAAAAATTATTATGGCAATTACTCGGCTATTCGGCGCCGTTAGTGCCAAACGGTGCGTCGTGGTGGGCGATTAATGCCGCCGACCGCACGATTGTTGCAGTATTTTTGGGCGTAGCTGCTAATGGCATTTATGCGGCGGCGTACCGATTTCCATTGGTGTTTAACGGATTATTCTCGTTTTTTAGCATGTCGTGGACGGAATCGGCGTCAGTGCATATCAATAGTCCAGATCGCGATGCATTTTTCTCAAGAACGATGAATGCGGGCGTGAAACTGTTTGGGTCGTTAGGCTTGGTAATGCTTGCGGGGTTGCCAATAGTATTTAATCTATTTGTCGGTACGGCATTTCGTGAAGCATATTTGTATATACCATTGCTTATCGTTGGCTCGTTTTTTAACTCTATCGTTGGACTCTATAGCGCGCTCTATATTGCTAAAAAAATGACAAAGCAGGTGATGAATACCTCTGTTATTGCAGCAATCGTGAGCGTGGTAGTGTCGCTAGTTGGTATTCGTTTTGTGGGGTTGTATGCGCCAGCGGCGGCGATGACAGTGGCATTCTTTGCGATGGCAGTATACCGCCACTATGATATGAAAAAATATATCGCGATTCGGTATGAAGCGAAGACGTTTGTAGCGTTGATGTTGTTGTATGCGGCGGCGATCTCGCTGTATTATATGAATACGTTGGTTGGTAATATTGTAAATGTTGTTATCATCGGCGCAGCGGCGCTTGCGTTAAATCGCTCTGTCGTGGCGGTGCTGTGGAGGGGCGTGCTGAGCAAAGGGCGGGTGTTGGCGAGGAATTGGCGGAAATAGCTTTGCCGACCTGTAATCTTGACTTGCGCTTACGTTTTGTGCGAGTTGGCTATGCAAATAAGCACTACCATATTAGGCGAGTTGCTGCTAAAATGATAAGTAGCAACACTCATGCTTGCAATACCAATTATTAATGGTAATAATGGGGATCAATATATGAGCGCTAATTGGGACAAAGCAAAACAGGCGGCACAAGATGTGCTCAAAAAATTCTCAAATGATGGATCGTCCATTAATGCTTTTGAAGTTGCAAAATCTGAAGGTATAAGTATTGAATATTTCAAACCTGAAGAGGGAAGCAGAATAGCGAACGCATCAGGTCTATTAAATGCCGCTAAAAAAACTATATACCTCAATATTACGGAATCGCCAGAGCGGCAGAATTTTACTCTTGCTCACGAACTTGGGCATTATTTCTTAAGGCACAATTCTGATCAATACGGCATTTACTGGAGAGAACAGCAATATGCTGTGAGCTTAAAAACTGACGCTGAAAAAGAGGCGGACTGTTTTGCAGCTGAGCTCTTAATGCCAAAAAGTTTAATTGAACAGTATAAGAAGAAATATCATTTTGATGACATAGACTACCATGCTCTTGCTAATTTACTCGGTGTTTCAGATGAAGCTATGAAAAATAGACTGAAAGCTATCAGAAATGGCAGAGCTGTCAAATCCAACAGGAGTGCGTATATGAATAATACCAAACGGAAAGCTATCAGAAATGGCAGAGCTGTCAAATCCAACAGGAGTGCGTATATGAAT
>CAJPSU010000010.1 GCA_905373345.1 Candidatus Saccharimonadota bacterium | reverse complement strand
TGCTTGATTGCGTCAACCTGCCCGCTTAGACCGCCGCCTTTCACGAGTACGCTGACATCAAATTCCTTTTGCTTGCCGACGAGCGCAAGCGGATCGGTGATTTCAGCGAGCAGCGTTTTATTATCCGATAAGTAATCGCTGGCAGATTTGCCGTTAATCGTCACCTTGCCTTTGCCAACGGTTAGGCGGGCGCGTGCTGTTGCGCTTTTGCGCCGGCCTAGCCCATAGTCGTATGGTGCAGTGTTCGTAGCCATTAGTTAACCTCTACTTTCTCTGGTTTTTGTGCAGCGTGCGTGTGCTCGCTTCCAGCAAAAATCTTCAGGCGAGCCAAGCGGCCTGCCGCGAGCTTATTTTTCGGCAGCATGCCTTTAACCGCAAGTTCAATGATACTCTCTGGACTCTTTTTGCGTAGCTCTTTAAGCTGCGCTTCTTTAAGTCCGCCCGGAAATCCGCTGTGGCGGTAGTACATTTTGTCGGTTTCTTTATCGCCTGTTACCGGCACTTCGGCGGCATTGATGACAACGACATAGTCGCCGCCATCGACATGCGGCGTGTAGGTCGGCTTGTACTTGCCAATTAGATACTTAGCGATTTCGGTCGACAAGCGTCCAAGCGTTGCGTCTTTAGCGTCGATCAAAATCCAACGCCGGCTGACATCAGCTGGTTTTTGACTGTAGGTGCGATCTACCATTACTTCGCCTCCTTCTCTGGTTTCGGCATGTCTTTCAGCTCGTCGACAAACTCAATAACCGCCATTTGAGCACCATCGCCCACGCGTAAACGCGTGCGCTCAACGCGAACATGACCACTGGTGCGACCAGTTAGCTGCGGTGCAATTTGATCAACCAATTTAACGGCAGCAATCTGCGTGCTGAGCCCGGCAATAACCGCGCGGCGGTTTGCAAGGTCGCCTTTTTTCGCCTTGGTAATTAACTTTTCAATATAGCGCACGAGCTCTTTGGCTTTTGGCAGTGTCGTTTCGATCCGCTCCTCCATCACCAAGCTCGTCGCTAGACCTTTCAGAAGCGCTCTGCGCTGATCGCGTTCGCGACCAAACTTGCGCCCTTTATATCCGTGTCGATGCATTTAGAGCTCCAATTCTGCTAATTTATCTTTAACTTCGTCAAGCGCTTTACTGCCGAACCCTCTGAGTTCGCGCAGATCTTGCTCGCTGAGCGTGACTAAGTCGCGAACCGTGCGGATACCATTGTTAGTAAGCGCGTTTACCGTACGAGCACTCAAACCTAGGTCTTCAATTGACCGATCAAGCTCGTCTACGTCGTCTTTAGCCTCAGTGCCAAGCGCCGGTGCGGCTTCAACTTTCGTACTGCCCGCCAGCGCGCTATATTGGTTTACTAAAATCGCGGCAGCTTCCTCGAACGCTTCGCGCGGTGTGAGCGAACCGTCGGTTTCGATCGTAAGTTCCAGTTTGTCAAGGTTCGTCTCTTGACCAACGCGGGTCGGGTCAACTTTAAACCGCACGCGTGTCACCGGGCTAAACATTGCGTCGACAGCGATCATATCGCTATGCAAACGCTTTTCGCTTGATTCTTCAATCGTTTGGTAACCGCGCCCGGATTCAACCACGAGATCGAAAACGGTCGTTCGGCTGTCATCGTCAACGGTGCAGATGATATGATCTGGATTCATTACCTCAACATCAGCGTTCGCTTGAATATCAGCGGCAGTGATTTCACCCGCACCATGTTTTTCGATACGCAACTCAATAGGCTCATCGGTCGCAATGCGGAAATTTACGCCTTTGAGGTTTAGCATGATGTCGACGACGTCTTCTTTGATGCCCGGAACGGTCGTAAACTCGTGCGTTGCGCCCTCGATGCGGAATGCCACGACAGCACCACCGCGAATACTCGAAAGTAGCACGCGGCGCAAGCTATTACCAAGCGTGTTGCCGTAATTGATATGCAGAGGCTCAACAATAAACGTACTCGAAAACTCGCTATTATCAATAATCTGAGCAAGTGCTGGATTGTGAATTACTTTAGACATTTTATATCTCCTTACCCTTTTTAGCGTGAGTAGTACTCAACAATTAGCTGCTCATTAATATCCGCTTCGGCTTCCTCGCGCTTCGGCGTACCAGTGATCTCAATCTTCAGCTTTTTAACATCACCCGTCAACCAGCTAAGCGGTACTTGCGACGTATTGCTGTAGATATCGTTTATATTCGTGAAATAGCCTGATTTGACGCTCTTTGGACGAACGGTAATAATATCGCCAGCTTTAACGCGAATTGACGGAATATCAACACGGCGGCCATTGAGCTCAAAATGCCCGTGGCTCACGAGCTGACGTGCTTGGCGGCGGCTCGTTGCGAAACCAGCGCGATATACGGCGTTATCTAAGCGCAGCTCCAGGAATTTCAGCAGGTTTTCACCAGCAAGTCCCGGCTTGCGAACCGCTTCGTTCATCAACTTTGCAAATTGCTTTTCAAGCAAACCATACATGCGACGCACTTTCTGCTTTTCACGCAGCTGCGTAGCGTACATACTCTGCTTACCTTGGCGACCATGCGCGTGTTCGCCCGGAATACCACTTTTGCGCGCAAGAATCTTATGCGCTTTCGGGTGAAGCGCAACGCCTTCGCGGCGGCTTTGCTTCACTATTGGGCTTCTATCTCGCGCCATTACGCCCTCCTTGCCTTTCGCGGACGGACACCGCCGTGCGGAACGCCGGTCACGTCTTTGATACTGTTAACTGTGATATCAAACGTACCGAGCGCACGAATCGCTGCATCGCGGCCCAAACCAACGCCTTTGACGAAAACGTCAACCGTGCGCAAGCCGTAGCTACTTTTGGCTGCTTCAGCCGCCTTCTCGGCAGCAATTTGTGCAGCATAAGCGGTACCTTTTTTACTGCCGCGGAAACCGCACGCGCCAGCACTCGACGCAGTAAGCGCATTGCCCTTACCATCTGCAAATGTCACAATTGTATTGTTAAATGTTGCTTGTACATGCAGCTGACCGTTCGGAACAGATCGGCGCTGCTTTTTCTTTGAAGATTTTGCTTCTGCCATAAATCTAATCCTTCCTCATCAAGTCTTGCTTGCTGCTTTTGGTTGCGCGCCGCCCACGGCGATTGCCTTACCCTTACGAGTCCGTGCATTCGTACGAGTACGCTGACCGCGAGTCGGAAGACCAGCCTTGTGGCGCAAGCCGCGGTAGGCATTAATATCTTTCAGACGCTTAATATTATTTGTCACCAGGCGCTGCAGATCGCCTTCGGTCACATAATCGTTGTCGATAATGTCGCGAAGCTTCTGCTCTTCAGCCTCGGTGAGATCTTTCACCCGAGTGGTCGGCTCAATCTTTGCCGCCGCAAGGATGTCTCGTGCAAACTTCGGTCCGATCCCGTAAATATACGTGAGCGACACCTGCACTTGCTTATCGTCGGGGATAACAACCCCAGCAATTCGAGCCATGCTTAACCCTGCCTTTCATTAATGTTGTTATAAATATGCTGGCCAAAAGCCGTCAACCGCGCCATATAAAGACCGACAAATTCTATCGATGTGCCGAGACTAAACTGCGCGCTAGACGAACTCACCTAGCCTTGCCTTTGCTTATGCCTAGGCTTTCGCTTGTTGATAACACGAAGACGACCTTTTCGACGCACGAGCTGGTCGCCGTCACCCCTTATCTTTACGCTCGCAGATACATGCATAATGTGTACGAACCTCCAGGAAAAACCCTGCGTTAATGAAATCCGGTGATATCAAGCCGGATTTCGGTTATTAATCACGTGCGCGGAATACGATTCTACCCTTAGTGAGATCATACGGGGTTAACTCGACTTCCACGGTATCGCCTGGGACTAAGCGGATGTAGTGCTTGCGCATTTTGCCGCTAATGTGAGCGATAATACTTAGGCCGTTCTCCAACTCTACCTTGAATTGCGTATTAGGCAGTGCTTCCACTACCTTGCCGCGCAACTTAATAACTTCCTTGGAACTCGCCATAGATATACAGCTCATTATTATAGCGTAGGTTATAACAAAAGTAAATAGGTCGCGAGAAAAAGCGTCTGTATTGCGTCAATTCGCGTGTATATACCCGCCCGGTACAGTAAGAGACTACGCTTTGGCGCGGCGAAGTTTGCTGAATTTCAGCTTCGGCAAACGGCGCTTTTTTGTATTGCTGCCGCCGAGTTCATCAATATCAAAGTCGTCATACGTCACCATCAACGCCCGCGAGTTTACCTGGCGCAACGTTTCAAGCCCAACCGTCACGACGATAAGCAGTCCTGTACCGCCGATCGATAAATTCGAGATATTCAGCCCAAGCTGCGCGAAAATGTAGTCCATAATAAACGGCATAATCGCGATAATACCCAGCGCAATTGAGCCGAACAGCACTAAGCGGTTGACGGTCGTACTCAAATATTTCTCAGTTGTCGCGCCAGGACGCACACCCGCGATAAAGCCGCCTTGCTTCTGCAAGTTTTCAGCGATCTCATTTGCATTAAACACGATACCGGTGTAGAAATAGGTGAACGCAATGACGAGCAAAAAGTATAACACCGGATAAATCATCACCGTCCAGTCGCCATTAGCAAAGTTTTTAGCGGTCGGCGATTGAAACCACTTAACCAGGTTATTCGCGACAGCCGCATTAGCACCCGGCATCACTTTCATGACTTGCCCGACAAATGCCGGCAGGCTGAGGAATGCAACGGCGAAAATAACCGGAATCACGCCTGCAGCGATAAGCTTGACAGGTAAAATGCTCTTGACCCCGCCATAACTCGTATTACCCGCTACGCGCTTAGCATAATTGATAGTGATGACGCGCTGCGCTTCGTTAATCTTCACGAGCATATATAACAGGAGTAACCCGATAATGCCAATCGCTAGAACGAGCCAAAATGTCGTCGGGTCTACCGGCACATTAAACCAACCAAACACGCTAAGTTGTCCTTTTGTCGTCGAGAATAACGAGCTAATCAGCGTGCCAAACGTTGTTGGCAACTGGCTGATGATGCCGGCAAAAATTACAAGCGAAATACCGTTGCCGATGCCCTGCTCTGTCATTAATTCGCCGAGCCACATCAAAAGCACCGAGCCGGCGGTCATCGACGTGACAGCGATTACCCATTGCCACGGTGTAGACTGCGCACTGCCGGTAGTTGATCCAGCGAGTACTGATTGCTGCAGAATGTATACGAACGCAATTGATTGCACAATAGCCAGCGGCACTGTCACGATACGCGTCCATTGCTGGATCTTGCGCCGTCCAGACTCGCCATCTTTATGTAGCTCCTCAAGCTTCGGAATCGCTTTCGTTAGCAACTGCGTAATAATACTTGCGGTGATAAACGGGCTCATGCCGACGAGTACAATTGAAATTTGGCTCAGCGCACCGCCGCTCATTAGGTTCAAAAAGCCGCCAAAGTCGCTGCTGCTCACTACGCCTTCAATAATACTTTTTAGTTCCGTTGGATTCGCAAGCGGCACCGGCACATGCGCCAAAAACCGGAACGCGACAATCAAGCCAAACACAATCCCCAGGCGCTTTTGCATATCTCGGTTTTTGAGCGAGCGGACAATAATTCTCCAATTCATACTACAACCCTCTGTCTCTACAATAAATAACTCCCCATAGTATACACGATAGCGCGCGGGATTGCTAGACGACGTACGCAGCGCGAGCGGCATTGTCGACATATTGATTTCGGCAGGCGACATCCATATCCATATCGCAGCCATTGGCACGGCGCTGGAAATATTAATTATAATTAACAAAAAAGCGCCCCCGAGAAACCAGGAGCACTTCTGTAATGTCGACAAACGGACTATCGCTATTTTGCTTCGTCTTCCGCCTCAGCTTCTTTGGCTGATTTTTGCAGCGGTGCGGCAACTTTTTCAAACGAGCCGCCGGCTTTTTCAAGCGCTGCGATCACGCTCTTTGATGCGCCCTGCGTCTTCAGCGTAATTTTTGCGGTTAATTCGCCACGCGAAATTACTTTCACAGTATAGAATGGCGTCATAATTAAGTCCGCTTCATACAATGCGAAGTTATCGACTTCGCCCTTCAGTCCATTCAGGCGGTCTGAGTACACAACTTGCGCCGGCGCGCGCAAACTCTTAAATCCGCGCGCTTTTGGTACGGCGCTCACGATGCCATTCTGCCCGCCCTGGAACATCGCGTGAAGCTTCTTGCCAGTGCGAGCGTTTTGACCTTTCGTACCACGGCCAGCAGTTTTACCGCCGCCTGCTGAAATACCGCGCCCTACGCGCTTGCGGCTCTTATGACTGCTAACTTGGAGTTCGTTGTATTTCGTCATACTATTTCTCCTCTCCGGCTTTTGCTTTCGCGCTCGCTTTGACACCGAGCCACTGCTCGTGCGGCACCAGGCCGTTGAGCGCTTCAATCGTCGCATAAGCAATATTCACTTTATTTGTACTGCCAAGCGACTTCGAAAGCAAGTTGCGAATACCCGTAACGCCTATGATAGCGCGCACCACACCACCGGCAATGATACCCGTACCAGGCGCTGCTGGTTTAATTAGTACGCGAGCGCCGCTCAATTTGACTTCCATATCGTGCGGAATCGTCTCATTCGCGACTGGAATCGTAATCAAGTGCTTCTTGGCGACATCCGTCGCTTTCGCAATCGCCGCCTGCACGTCTGCACCCTTAGCAACGCCGACGCCGACTTTATTTTTGTGATTGCCTACGACGACGAGCGCCTTGAATCGGAAACGGCGACCACCTTTCACGACGCGCGCCACGCGGTCAATATTGATTACCACTTCCTCAAATTCTTTCGGCGCGTCATCGCGCCTGTTGCGCCGGTCATCGCGGCGACCACCTCGACTCTGCCGGCCGCCGCGCGAAGCACGTCCGCGGTCAGCGCGAGGTGTGGTTTGTTCTGCAGCTTGTTCTGCCATTTAGAACTCCAATCCTTCCTTGCGTGCAGCCTCAGCAAGCGCCTGCAGACGACCAGCGTACTGGCGCCCGTTGCGGTCAAAGACGACTGCGTTAATCTTAATTTTCTTAGCTTTTTTCGCAATATCCGTTCCGATAGCTGTACATTTTTCAGTCATCGTGCCTGATATTTTCGTACCGACCGTCGTGGCGGCAGCAAGCGTCGTGCCAGCCGCGTCATCAATCAGCTGTGCCGATACATGCATATTGCTAATCGTCACACTCAAACGCGGGCGCTCCGCCGTACCATTTACTTTTGCGCGCACACGCGCCTTGCGCAAGCTTCGGTTCAACAGTTTCTTTGCAAGATTACTCATTATTTCTTACCAGCCTTTCCTGCTTTGCGCAAAATTTGCTCGCCGAGATACATGATACCCTTGCCCTTGTACGGCTCCGGTTTCTTGAGCGCGCGGATCTCTGCCGCCGTTTGCCCGACTTTTTGCTTATCAATACCGCTGACGACAATTACCATCTTTTCGTTAGACACGTTCACGCCTTCGGGCGCTTTATATTTGACTTCGTGGCTGAAACCAAGGCTCATCGTCAGTTCGTTATTGCTAGACGATACGCGAAAACCGACGCCTTTTACTTCTAAGCGTCGCTCGTAACCCTGGGTTACACCCACGACCATATTGTTTATCAACGCCCGCATCAACCCGTGTTGAGCGCGCGCTTGCCTCGACTCATCTTTGGGATGAACCGTGACTTGTCCGTCTTCGACTTTCACATCAACAGCTGGCGTAATGAACTGGACGAGCTTGCCCTTTGGACCTTCGACCGTTACATCGCCAGAGTCAACCGTGATTGTCACACCGGCCGGAATAACCACCGGCAGTTTTCCGATTCGACTCAGACTCATGTCTCACCTTTCGTTAGATTTTAAGTAACTCGGTTATTGTATCATGTGCAGCAATAAAACGCAATTAAAAAACCGCCGACTGGCGGATCGTCGCGTTCGTTCGCCGCAATCCAATCTGGCAAACGCCACAAGTTCAGCCATAGCGCACCCGCCCACCCGTCCAGCACTCTGCAGCGTGCCTTCGGAGTGGACGGAGCGACACTACAGCTGAACCGAGCGCCGCAAGAGAGTCTATCATAAACCACTTAATATAATTGTTCAACTCCCTCACTTTTATTATATCATATCGTACTATATATGAAAAGTGCCCAGGGATTGTACGCCCCCTGGGCCGTGGCGTTGACCGCTTCGCGCCTGTGCTGGACTCTCCGAGCGAGCACAAGCAGCGAGTGGTTTACATTAAGAGAAGAGAGCTTTATTGCTCAAGCGTGCAAACTTGAGCAATAAAGCCGCACAAGGACAACGAATGCTAGCGCCCGCTGTCCTTGCGCCGGTCATGCCGGCGCGACAGGAGCATCAGCGCAATGAGCGCCAACACTGCCACAGCGCCGGCGGTAGCGGCAATATAAAGAGGAACCATGTACACCTCCTCTCGTCCTCTGCTTCAGAAACGTTTTACAGCCAGGTGGCGTACCTGACTGTAATGAAACGACGAGGGCGCGCTCCAAAGAACGCGCGGCGCGCTGCAACGACGCTGTCATAAGTGCCGTCATTGGCAACAATATGACCCGCTCGTCTGAGAGGGTCATACTGAACGTTCCAGCACCTATCCTGGACGGTATACATGCCATCCAGGCGAGTAGAGTATTTCACGCTATTAAAATTGATCCACGTCATCCATCGCTCATGAATGATCTCTCCGTCCTCGCTGAGGGTGAGACGAAGAGTAACATCTTCGCTACCGCCCTCAGCGGTAGCGAGCGCGAACCGCGAGGGGCTCGGTCCCTCAATAATTTTTACTGCATACAAGAAAACAGACATGCCGCCTGTCCTTTCTCTCTCAAAGTTCCTTGCCACCAATTAGCGGCAACACGCCTTACTATATCACATCCCATCTGTCAACGCAAATACGCTATACTATATACTCATGGATACTGCGCTTACTTTTAATATTACTCACCGTCTGCCCAGCACGCTGGCGCGGGTGGGTGTCATTCATACGCCACATGGCGAAATTCGCACGCCGGCATTTATCGTGGGCGGCACTAAAGCAACAGTAAAAGCGATCACTCCCGAGCAAATTCGCAGCTACGGCGGTCAGGCGGTGCTAGCAAACACATACCATCTGATGCTGCGGCCAGGCGCAGACATTGTGCGAGCTGGCGGCGGACTGGGTTCATTCATGAATTGGGACGGGCCAACATTTACTGATAGCGGCGGGTTTCAAGTATTCAGTCTGGGAATCGCATACAAAAAAGGCATTGACGCAGTAGCGCACACGCAGAAAGGTAACGCCAAGCTAGCAGTTGCGTCGCACAACCAGCTAGTAAAAGTAACAGACGAGGGCGCAGAGTTTCGCTCGCATATTGACGGTGCGAAACTGCTAATGACACCAGAGTCTTCAATGGAGTTGCAACATACAATCGGCGCGGACATTCACATGGCGTTCGACGAGCTGACTGCGCCGCTCGCCTCGCGCGAAACGATTGCGGCGGCAATGAACCGAACGCATGCCTGGGCGGAGCGCTGTTTGAAGCGCCACTCAGATCTTAATACTGAGCATACAGAGCGCGGCGAAAGTTTACAGGCACTTTACGGCGTCGTGCAAGGCGCGCGCGACGAAACCTTGCGGCGCAAGTCAGCCGCATTTTTAGGGGCGCGCAAGTTCGACGGCTATGGCATCGGCGGTGTATTTGAGCCAGGCGAAATCTCAAGCGTCGTTCGCTGGGTGTGCGAGACGCTGCCAGCAGAGAAACCGCGCCATTTGCTCGGCATGGGGTCGCAGCCAGCGGATTTATTCCTGGGCGTAGAATATGGTATCGATACATTTGATTGCGTAGCGCCAACCCGCCAAGCGCGCAACGGCGCGCTCTACACGCTCAATGGTCGCATCAATATTAGCAACGCGCGCTTCAAGGCAGATTTTTCGCCAATTGACGCCGCGTGCGATTGCTATACCTGCCAGCATTACACCCGCGCTTACGTCAACCACTTATTCCGCGCCGATGAAATTCTAGGCGCGACACTCGCAAGCATCCACAACGAGCGTTTCGTCGTGCGAACAGTCGACCAAATTCGCAAATCAATCATCGACGGCACATTTTTTGCATTCAAACAACAGTTTCTGGCACGCTACTATAGCGATAAACTACCGGCAGGCGTATCACTATAGCTAGTCCAACAAGTGCTTTGCAGGCAATTCGTACACATCAGTTTGCTCGCGCTGCTTAATGGCGTGAATTAAACGCATCGTCACGGGCGAAATGATAATCTCCACTGCCATTTTAATTGCGAACACCGTCGCGATTAGCTGCACAAGCGATGCGGATGACATCGTACCAATAAATGCAATGACACTAAACAAAACTGTGTCGACTGAATCGCCCACCGCCGAGCTACCGATCAGCCGCAGCCACAAGCCACTCCCCTTGGTCTGTACTTTGGCGCGCGCCATCACGTATGCGTTCAAGATTTCACCGAAAAATAGCGCAACAAGCGACGCCGCAACGATACGCCATACCACACCAAGCGTTAAATCATACGCCGCTTGATTCGTCCAATCAGCACTCGCCGGCAACATCTGCACCAACCAAAAGGTCGCCGATGTCAGCAGCATCATTGCCACGCTAATGACAATTAGCCGGCGCATCCGCCGAAACCCGTATACTTCGGTGATGATATCACCCGCGATATACGCCAGCGGAAACAGCACTGTACCAGCGTCAAACACTAACGGACCAACGGCAATAATCTTCGTACTAGCAATATTGCTCACGATAAGCGTTGTGAGAAAAAGCGCCGCAAGTACATCATAAGCGGAGAATGATTTTTTGCGTTTGCGTGTAAGAAAATTAAACATGGTAGAAATTATACTGCATAGAGCGTGCTTCAAGCAAAGTGTATCCATTCAGCGTGATACACTATTTATATGATCAAACCGTGGAAATTCATCGCGCGAAAACATGTTTTTCAACATCCGCGCCTACAGCTTGCTGAAGATACAGTCGCCCTGCCAAACGGTAAAGAAATATCCTATTTACGCGAAGCACCAGCGAAAACGCATAGTGTCGCCATCATCGCAATAAACACCGACGGACACATTTTATTGCAAAAAGAATATAGCTACCCGCCGAACACAGTACTCTGGCAACTTCCCGGCGGCGCGATAGAATCAGGCGAAAGTATTATTGACGCCGCCCGCCGTGAATTAGCGGAAGAATCAGGGTTTACTGCAAATAACTGTACGGTAATCGGTAGCTACTATTTGAACAATCGCCGCTCCGACCGCAAACAGTTTAGTTTGTTATAGCGTGCAGAGATCTGCGAGAGGAAACACTTCCATCAGACGATGAGGAATTTATCGAAAGCGTATGGACAGACCGCGCAGAAATCACACGCATGATTGCGGCAGGTGAAATTGAAAATATCACATTGCTCGCAGCGCTGCAGTTATATGACTCTTTCAATAATTATGCTTTATAACCCCTTATAATTAACTTGCTCACCATTCTAGGGATAGATATCTAACTTAATTACACTCGGGTCTTATGCCGGCATAATCTGCTCCGGACACGACGACAATACGCGCGCCATGGCGGCTTTTTCCGGCTCGGCGACCCAGAGCGCGTACTTTCGCTTAACGGCAATTTGGCGCGCAATATATTGGCAGCGAAACGGCTTATTGCTCGGCAACCACGTCGCAGCGTCGCCATCGCCTTTTTGCTGATTCGCTGGACCGTCTACCGCCAGCAGCTCCAGCGGATCGTTTGCTAACTGCATGCGGCGCTCAGTAGAAAGCTGCTGCGCGCCCGTTTGCCACGCATTACTCAGCGCTACCACGTGGTCGATCTGCACCGCTGCGCTCGTCGATGCGCCGCGCGTAAACGCGATAGCCTTGCCGGTGTACGGATCGTTCAACGCGCCCGTACGAACCTTGCACTTATCATCTTCTAACACAACGTTTTTCAAATCGCGCTGCAAAATCAAATTTCGCGTATCGCAATTACCAAGCTTCGCCCATCCATCGCCGAATTGCGCCCGCTTATAGCCGGTCTTTGGCGCGCGACCTTTCACCGGCAACATCTCCAGCGCTGCACTCGCTAACTCGCCATTGCCACTTCGTTGCTGCGTCGGCGCGGCTGGCTGCGGTACCGTTTGCACAATCCACGCCACTAGTGCCGCTAGGAGCACTATCACTGCTGTTATTCGTCGTCGCCGTTGCCGCATATGCTTAGTATAACGCACCTCTGCTATACTAAATATATGAACCGATTATTTTCTCAATTTATTCCCGAACATTATACAATCCAGTGGAATCTGTCGCGCGCGCGCGACAAGCGGCGCATCACCGGCACAACGATTATCGTTGGGCAGCAGGTTGTCGACGGTACAATTCGCCTGCACGCG
>CAJPSU010000009.1 GCA_905373345.1 Candidatus Saccharimonadota bacterium | reverse complement strand
GCGTCGCATCAGTCGGGCTGACCGAGGACGACTGCATCAAGCGCGACCTGAAAGTCAATAAAGCTTTGGCGCCGCTCACCATCGTCGCGCGTGCTAATACCAGCGATTTCCGCGATGGATTCGCCAAAATTATTGCCGACAAGAAAGGTACTATCTTGGGCGCCACCGTCGTCGCACCCGATGCGGGCGAAGTTATCCACGAGCTCGCTCTTGCTGTTCGGCTCGGATTATCCGCGCGCGATATTGCCGACACGCAGCACGCATTTCTTAGCTGGAGCGAAGTTGTACGTGTTGCTGCGAGTAAATTAGCGACCAGCTAGCTATTTGCTACAGCACTCTAAAGAGTGTATACAACAAATCCGCATCACGTTTTGGATACTATGTAAAAACTCCAAACAAAAAAGACCTTTCAGAGTCTGAAACGCCTTTTTTGGTAGCGGGGGCTGGATTTGAACCAGCGACCTGTTGGTTATGAGCCAACCGAGCTGACCAGGCTGCTCCACCCCGCGATACAGCCATCATTATACACGCCGACGACTACTTTTGCAACCGCGAGGCGCTTTTACCTGACAAAAAATTGATCCACTGCTGAAAATTCGACCCGGATACGGGTTTTTCCGCCGGCGCCGCTGTTCTAAGTTTTTGGTCTTGCTCGTCTTGCTGGCGAGCACGCTCACTGTTGGGCGGCAAAATTAATACTTTTTCACCAGGACTTGCCAAACCTAACTTTGAACGTGCTTCTAAATCTTTGAATTCATCGCTGCGATAATAATTCTGCCGGTAGCGCAATGTTGCTACCTCAAGCTCTAACACGTCGCGCTCGCGCTGCCGCTCTTCAACGACCTTTTGCGCTTCAAAATTCGCTTGAATTGTCGATGCTGCACCCCAAGCCCAGCTCAATACCACAAACGCCGCTACGATCGTGACACCCGTATTAAACGTCGCGTAACGATGCCATATATAGCGTATGAATTGTTTCGAACGCATAAGCGATATCATGATTTTATTATAGCCGAACGGAGCAAAATCAGCTATAATAGCCTCAGGCGGGGGCGTAGCTCAGTGGTTAGAGCAGCGGGCTCATAACCTGTTGGTCGCTGGTTCAAATCCAGCCGCCCCCACCACGGAATTATTTTTTTACATAAGCATTCATCAATCACGTTCAAGATATGCGCCGCTAGCGCGCTCAGCGTGGTCAAAGCTTTCCCAGCGGCGTAAATTAGTAGTATCCGCAATTACGCATTGCCCTAACCTGCTCGCGGGTGCTTGCTGCCGCACGGGCGCACTTTCGCGCCGCGCCTGCAACGTTGCTATTTTTTGCGTTTCTTGTTCGCGGCGGATGACATCATCATATAGTTCGCGCCGCGCCGTAAGTACCGTAATATAACCGTCCGCTTCTGTGTGATACGTGATATCGCCTGTCTTCAAGTTTCTCGAAACGATCGATTCAGGGTTAATGCCCGCGCGCGCTGCGAGTGCTCGGTAGAGTGCATAGTTGCATTCGCGCCACTGCGCGATAAGCGCACGTTTTCCTGCGCTATCACGGCGTTTTGCATCAATTTTCGCTTTCAGAGTCTTTTCTTCAATCGCCATAGCGAGTAAGCTTTCCCATTCTTGTGAACGCTCATGTAAATTTACTGTGTCAGCGCTATCAGCAGCATCACCATTTTGACGCTGGCACACCTCAAGCATATCGTCTATTCCCGGAAGGGGCTGGTCAAGCGATATTGACGGCATAAAATTCCCAAAAGGTCTATTGTTGCTCATACTCTATATTATGAAACATTTATTATAAAATAACAATATTTGTGATCTAAAATCAATAGACTACGTTATAAAAATACACTCTTATATTAAAATAAGCAGCGTCTCATCTATTGTCCTTCATAGCAATGAAAGCGTATTTAAGATTGAAACTGCTAGCCCTTACTAAATATTAAAGGATATACAACATTTAACATGAAATAGGTCTGGTGCGACAGTCGCGTTTGCGACCACCGCACCAGACCAGTGACCAGCGGACTAGCGCCGGTCGAGCGGGGACGTGACGCGTGCCTGAGCAGGCGCGCCATGTCCTCTGACAGGAACCTCCTCCCCCTCATTGGCCGCACGCAACGCGGCGGCGGCCTCGGAAGAAAGCCCAGCTTCTTGAATCAGCTTTTCAAGCTTCTTCGAGGACACCTTCTTGCCCATGCGTCTCACCTCCTTTCTACGCTAGGCGGACACATCGTTCTCTACTATACAATTTGCAGTCGCATACGTCAACCCACGGTAACGTAAATACTCTCCCATTTTCGCGACTGCTTGGCGCTGCGCATCAGTTTTTGCCGCATGCGCTGTCTCGACGATCGGTACGAGGCTCGTCCAGGCGCTATGCCAAAACGTCGGCGGCAGCGGATCGCCGGCGACGACCGAAGCAAAATCGCTCAACACAGCAAGCCCGATATTAATTTCCGTTCGCCCCAACTCCATTGACGGATGCATACCGCCGCGAAAATCGTCCTCCTCAACAATGCGCTGGCTGTATAGCACAGAATCGCCAGTCAAATAGTTGGCCTCTGCCGCCCGAAGTGCCGCCGCCACATTGACGATATCGTTGGAGCAACGATTCAAATAATTCTTATCGCGACGACAAAGTTCTTTCATCTCAATTGGTGATTGTTCGCGCAGCACATACTTTTCAATGAGTCCATATACCGTACCGCACATTCCCTTGTCGCAGGTTTCACAAGTTTCACCTCTATATGCAAGCTTATCGCGGATCATAGTATTAAGCCCGTCATCATATTGTCCGTATATTTCATCGTAAATCCGCATTACGACGCCAGCAATTTGCAGCGGAATTGACTCGTCTTCGTCGTCTGTTAGTACTTGCTCTATCGACGCCCGCACATTATCGCTCGGTTCGTAGCAAGACAGTTCAACGTCCTTATCAAAACTAATAAGATCCTTAGGGTATGTGAGGCTCCAAAACCGCGCCCCGATCATTAAATTGGGTGCTACATCAGCAAGATCGTTCAGCTGCGCGTAGACTTCATCAAGCTTTTTGTTGTTTTCGTCAAGACTTGAACATGATGTATATGAGAAATTAGGGTCGACAATCGCCCATTTGCCGTCAGCGAGACGCGTTACAGTCGCCGTATGAAATCCATTATGCCCTCTATTCAGCTGATCAAGCGTGTATGAATGCCACGAGTCCAGCAGCTGCACTAAATCAGTATCGCCGGCACGTTCGTATAGCCGGCGTCCAACAGCGGTAGCGTACGCCGCCACCCGCACGAGATCGTTATAATACTCCGTACACATCACGCCAGCATGCAACATTGGCGCTTCTGCTTTGCGCAAAAAGCTCGCCGACAAGATTTCGAGACCAAGACAAGTCGGTGGCAAGGTCGTATTTGGGTAACGCCCGATCAGTTTCGGCGATAAGCGCGCTGGATGATACATGTTATCATTCGTGATATTTTTCGTTTTTCGCGCCATTGTATTCAAACGCTCGTCAAGCCACTTCAGGATTTCCATCTGCTCATTGGCAGACTGTGAATTCTTATAGGCTTCAGCTTTTGCGGGAGCATCGTCGCCCAAGCAACCAAACATTTCGTCGAGCAAGGCCGCACCATATGACTCCGCCCACTCCAGTACATCAGACGGGATTTCATCAGTAAGCGATTCTGGGTCGGTGATAATTTGATACACTTTATCCAGGTAATCTGGGTGAGTGATACCGTCGTCGTTGCAAACCTCAAACGCAAAGCGTAGACCGTTTGCGCCAAGGTGCCGTACGAGTTTTTCGTCATCAGAAATTTCACGCCTCTCGATCGACGGCAGTGAGCTTGATAAAGTTGATTCCTCAACAATACTAGCAAGCTCATGAAAAGCGTGCGGCGCAAACACACGATCCATCACAACCGACTCGCGCAATGTCGGCTCTCTCAACTCTTCGCAACTCATCTACTGTATAGTAATACCATTTTATACTCATAAAATCAATGATACACACTCAACAAAAAGCCCTCCGTCGGGGAACGGAGGGCAAGTTTGGCACCTGTTTGTTTCTATATGTAGCATATCGTGTTTCGAAAAAAAGCGCAAGCGCTTATTATTGTAATATTTATGCCTCAAGATACGCGAGATTCTCCTCTAGACATTCCGTCTCCACCTTTGGGCGCTTCATGTCAATCGCAGTTTGTGCGCGATAGTTTGCAATGTCTGCCATCGCATCATCGCTGCACATATGTTTCTCAATAATTCTATTCCGGTACAAACAATTTAGCCTAACAATCATATCGGCAGCATAGTGCAGCCACTCCTGCGAATTATCGCTACGCACCATTACACCGCGCCTGAGTTGGCATGCTTCAAGTAAACTAACACTTATATCTTCACGAAAAGAATGTACGCATTCGCCATAGCGTTCAGTTAGCGCCGAAAATTCCAAAATTAATTCGTGAACTGCTTCAATCTCATCATACCGCGACACCCGATACAGCGCGTCAAGCAGCTGATAACCCCAAGAGATTATATAATCTTCAAGTACAGCACTGCGAGCAGTGAATTTAATAGTGCCAATGATATTATCGCTATACCGTGTCGCCATGCATTCTTCTCCTCTAGCTATGCCGCTCGGACTATCTAATAAAATAGCCCCGCCCTTATTCCTAAAGCGAGGCTACTCTAAAAACTATTCCTATTCCGCTTTACTGGAACCGTCGTCGTCTTTCTTCTTCGAGACAGTCAAAAAGCCGTTGCGCGGATTTTCTTTAACAAAACGGTCTTCCGGCAGGTCGCACGGCGTGCCTTTTTTATTCTTCGCTACCTTGGCAAAAAAGTAGATAATTTGGTGCTTGCCGCCGCGCAGAACAGATTCAGTCTTGTGCAAGTAGTATGTAACGCCTTTCGAATTCGTGTGCTGATACGCCATAAGTGATACCTCCTATTTAAGTGTCTGGTTACACCTGCTAGCTTAGCGTATACATATAACCATTGTCAACACCTGCTACCTCTATAGCGCAAAATCAAATCGAGCAATGTTAGAACGTGCTATAATTCATAGAATATGAACACGATATGGCGGCGGATGATTTATTACACGACACGACGGGCAATAATAATGTGAAGTTGCGAGCAAAACTTGATGATACTGTAGCATTTTTTTACTGGCTCCAAGTGGTAGCACAGTGGGATAAATCATATGCACACAATGAGAAATTGCTTGATTATTATCAACAGACGATAACGACAGAAAATGAATCAGTCTTAAATGCTATACGAGCAATTTTACATCAGCAAGCTAGTCCATACGGATTATTAGCGCAATTATATAGCGGAAATGCTCAAAACCATGACGCACAAAAGATCGCAAAGATTAGTAAACCACTACGCCCACGGTTCGAATTTTTATGGAACGAGAATCAGGCGTTATTAGCGCAGTGGCAGCATTACATAAACCAGTTTTCATGCCATAATGTTGAATACACGCTCAGAAGATTAGCAATATTTCTAGGGCTATCTGAAGATAATGTGCGTGATGTAAAAATATTTCTATTACCACCAAGTCTACGGCCGCTTGGTGCGGCTGGCCATGCTATCAGAAGTACTGATTTTATTTTACTGCGCCCGCCACGCGACTTAGGTAAAGCTACGAAACAAGGCACGATGGTGACAATTTTTCATGAGTATACTCACTTGTTGGCGCACGCTTCGCAGCCATTTGCAAATTCCGCCAAAGCATCATACCAGACACGTAAAATAAGACCGCCTGCAGGATACAATTGGCGTGCAGTATATAATGAATTATTTGCTTATGCGGTTGCGAGTCGTACTATTGGCGGTCTCTTAGGCCTGGAGTTGCTTGGTGATACGCACCCATCCCTTAATGAACTAGAAATGTCTTTTAATAAATTACGCACCAAAGGTCACCCATCGCCTAATCAATATATTAATTGGGCAAGCTTACATATGGTACCGATACTACGACAGTACCTACAGGACAAAAGATTAATAGATAGAGAGTTATTTGATGCAGTGATTGGGTTGACTATTGACGAGGAGGTATACTAGCGCTACTATTAGGCAGGACGACAGCCCTAAAGGTGCCACTAAAAGCACTTGCAGTAAATTGTAGGTTCTTCAATAAAGAACCTCTTTTTTATATAACACAGAATCAAATTGAGCGGTAATGGCGGCGCAGCAAAATTCGTAAAATGCCCATGCTGATTAACCGCACGATGATGATAAAAACCAAAAAACCGACCAGCAGCAAACTAAACCCAGCAAAATCAGGCGACCACAGTGGCGATACGAATTCGTAGCGGTATAGTTCGGTATTGGGCAGCTTCGGTTCGGCAAGCTTGTCTGATGTCGGATATTTTGCAAGCTCCGCCAAAACACACTGCATATACGCCGTCGACCAGCCAGAGTACTGCGGATGACAGACAGCTTCGGCGCGAGCATTAGCGGTAGCGCCTTCCGATGAAGTATTTGATACCGCTTTAATTGCTGCCTGCGCGTCGCGATCATATTGATGCTGCAAATAAATTACACTGCTGCTTGCATTCATGTGTGCAGTAGCGTATCGCTGTAATTCCGCCAGCCGCTCGGTGATTTGCTGCGTATCACCTACCTTATCAGCGGCAGTGACAGCATTACGGCGCTGCACCATGCCTGTGTTATTTAAGCGTAAGAATGTTGCTGATAGGAACCCTGCCAAAATCAACAGGATTAATAGCTGCCACGTTTTGACGCGCTGCAATTTTTTGATATCGCGCCGAATTGAGCGCTTGTCTGCCACTATCGCCCCACCTTCATACTCTATTAGTATACCATACCATTAGCGCCGAGCATGCTATACTAAAGATATGAATATCTACTTTTCGGGTATCGGCGGCGTCGGGCTAGGACCGCTTGCAGAAATCGCACGCGACGCCGGTCATATTGTGCACGGCAGCGATGCACAGGAAAGCCTCACAACGCGCGAGTTGCAAGAGCGCGGTATTCCCGTGAGTACCGATCAAACGGGCGATTACTTAATGTATTGCCACCGACAGCAATCAATTGACTGGTTTGTATACACCGCCGGTTTGCCGAGTGATCATCCGGAACTGCTTAAAGCACGCGAGTTGGGACTGCATCTGGCGAAACGCGATGAACTAATCAATTACATCATCGGTGAAAAGGGACTCAAGCTCATTGCTATCGCCGGTACACACGGCAAAACTACCACCACAGCAATGATGGTGTGGGTATTCCGCCAGCTGAATATACCAGTGAGCTTTTCGATCGGAGCAACGACGTCGTTTGCTCCTTCCGGGTATTTCGATCCGAATTCGCGCTACTTTGTATACGAATGCGACGAGTTTGATTATAATTTTTTACATTTCGAGCCTGACATTTCAATCATCACGTCGCTTGATTATGACCATCCGGACACCTATCCAACCGAAAGCGACTATCGTGCCGCGTTTGAACGCTTTTTAACGCAGTCAAAACAAACTGTCATGTGGCTACGCGACACGTTCTCTGGTTTGAAAACACCGAAGAGCACGTGGTTGCTCAAAGATAGCGAGGTTATACCGCTCCAGCTAGCAGGCGCGCACAACCGCGCCAACGCAACACTCATTGTAAAAGCCTTTGAATACCTAAAGCTCGGGCAACAGCATGCCGTGCTGACAGCGTTATCAAGTTTCCCTGGCACGTCACGGCGCTTTGAGAAGTTAGCGGATAATTTATATAGCGACTATGGACATCATCCGGTTGAAATTGCCGCCACGCTACAGATGGCACGCGAGATATCAGACCACGTCGTGCTCGTTTATCAGCCGCATCAAAACGTCCGCCAACACGAAATTCGCGATCAATACGACAGCTGCATGGAACTTGCCGAAGAGATCTATTGGCTACCAACATATCTAACGCGTGAAGATCCAAGGTTGCCGATATTAACGCCACAAGAATTAGCGAACAATCTAACGAATCGTAACACCGTCCATTACGCCGAGCTTAACGACGAGCTGTGGCGACATATTGAAATGGCACGACACAACGGTAAATTAGTACTATGTATGGGGGCTGGCACGATTGATGGTTGGCTGCGAGAGCAACTAGCAAAAGCGGCGAGTACGACGGAAAGTTCTGATAACACCAATACGTCTACCATATAAGAACGTGTTTTACCGATAGAATCAGCGATCATCGCCACTGCCCTGCAGTTGACCGCGGTACTGGCGACTAGCAAGTTTTTCATTATTAAGGCGTGCAACTTCCTCAAGGTCTGAGCCAACGAGATGAGCGATAGCATTAACGTACCAAAGAACGTCGCCAAGCTCTTTGACAATCGCCGTGCGATCGCTACCAGAGATCCTACCTTGTTTGTCGCGCAAGATTTTCTTGAATTTTTCGAGCACTTCGCCCGATTCACCACCCAAGCCCAATACTTGCGCCATCAATTTAGCGTCAACCTCGCCATAAGCGTGTTCACCCAGTAGCGTACGAAGGGCTTGCTGCGAATAATCATTAATCGTCATAGCTCCTCCTTACTCGTAAACTTTGCGGTGGTATCTGCTGTGTCGTAGCTCGTCGCCGGCACAGTCTCCCAAACGTCGCTTGGCAACAATTTTTCAAACACATAGGCGCAAAAATCCTGAATATTCGGATATGTTTGCGTCTCGTCGAGTGCTGCAACATCTGCTGCACTCATCCAACGAAAGTCGGTTGATTCACCCTCAGCAGGCGGCGCGCTCGGCTTTGATCGCGCGATAAAGAGGTAATCTAAATCAGTATGAAAATGCTCCGGCGTCACCGCATGCGTATTGCTCGCGAATGGCTGCGGATGAACCGTAATGTCACGTGCTGATTTCATACGCAATTTCGGCTGCATGATATCTAATTCAGTCAACCGATAACCCGTCTCCTCTTGAAGTTCGTGGCTAACCGCCGCCCACGGCGTTTCATCAAGCTCAACATGCCCGCCCGGCGGCATCAACTTACCAAGTTTGCGGTGCATATGCATCAACAACTGTGGCTGATTACCGTCCATACATATGATAAACATCGTCACGCTAGCATCGTGCTGATTTGGTTGCGTGTGAATATGTGGCATATTTTTCTCCAGCTCATCTTTCAATTATTTTACAGGTGATTTCGCGCAGACAAAATTCGTTTTTCGCCCTTCATCCAACCAACGTTGCTCGTAGGTAGTCTTGATCTTATATTCATCATACAGGTTTGATTCGTGCAGATCAAACGATAGTTTCTGAACACGCCACTGCGCTGCAACAAGTTGCTCTAGACTCCAGCAGAAAAAATCAAGGCTATCATGTTTAAGTAGTAATTCGCCATCAGAACACAACAACTCAGCATAGATATGCAAAAAATGCGTGTGCGTGAGCCGGCGACCCGCTGAACGCTGGCGCGGAAACGGATCAGGAAACGTTAGCCAGATTGTGCGGAGCGATCGCGTAGCAACGAGTTTAGCTAACTGATCTGCCCGCGCCCGCACGAAAAACACGTTCCTAAGTCCACGCGCCTCCGCCTGGTATGCACCCTTTTGCAACCGATCGCCCTTAACATCAAGTGCGACAAATGTCTGCTCGGGATGGCGCGCCGCTAACTCAACGCTAAACAGCCCTGTTCCTGCGCCGATTTCTAGCACATCAACAGCACGCGGCGCCCACTCGCTAAGCTCAAAACAAAGCGACGAGTTCGCAAATAGCGCAAAGCGGTATTTTTTGCGCTTACGAGTGATGATAAAATCATTCGGGTTGAGCAATTGACTCATTGCGCAGACTGACTTTCTGACGGACTTGGAGCAGGGTTTGCTACGTTATTTGCACTTGTGTCGGTAAAGATTTGCAGTGAGTCGTCAGTTAGAGCTTCTTTACCAAAACTCGGCGCGTCGACAGTTCGCTTAGCGTGGCGGTCATACATCGTGCTGAACTGCAAATACGCTTTTGCGTCAAGATTACCTGTCGCCGCAAACTGCTCATCTGATGTATTAGCGGTAGCTTCTTTGCGCACCGACTGATAGCCCGGGCGACTCAAATCAACCTGCACCGCTCCACTCGCGCCATAGATATACAACGAAATACCCGTAAGTATACATGCCACTGCGATCACACAAATAATCATACTCGCAAAGCGAATCTTCCGACGGCGACTCTCGGCGACCTGGTTAAGACTAACATACGGCGAAACAACCTCCTCTGTCATTTTGCTCCTGCGTGTTTCTTGTCGCTTGTTTGGTGAATCGTATCAATTTGCATACGGTACTTCTTTATCAATTCGCTCATTCTCATCACGGTTTGGCGAACTTCAGCACGGTACATACGTGCATATTCAATCATCTGATAAAAATCAACTGGACGCTCTTGGCAGTCAATATTAATCGTTCTCGCAACGCTTTCCTCATAACGCTGGTAGCTTGAGCGAAATGTCGCGAGCTCATCATCAAACTCAACCGTCGTTTTTGCAGCCATAACACCATCAAGTTTATTAAGTGCAATGCGACTATTCATCGGCGCCATTAGCTTGTTTGAAATCGTTTCATATTCGCGCCCCAAATTTACTCGCGCAAGTGCGTCATTCTCGTGCAACCGTTGCAAGGATGAACGAATCGACACGCAGTTCGCTCGGATCAGTGCGAGTTGCGCACTACTAAGCACAATCGGCTGCAAGCCTTCAGCACTCACAAGCGGACTCACCGTCAAGGCAGTTGCCAACACTAACAGAATGTATGCTCGCTTCATGTGCTTTTTATTATCGCGCATTTTAGCGAAATGGTCAAATTATAACAGAGTTAGATACGGCTTTATTCCTCACTGATTAACCCATCATTTTGCACCCCGCGTAATGCTGCTGCAAAACGTGAGTCACCACTTAATTCACGCGCTATCTGCGCAATTGATTGCCCACGCACGTAACGGCGAATGATCTCGCCGCGCATTTGACGGATACTGCCGTCAAGCAATGACTGCTTAGTATAATGCTTGCTCTGACTTAGTCTCCCATGACCCTGATGCTTGAGCTCCGCACCATAGTCCATCAGAGCCCAAAACCATTCACGTGGTCGGGCGGCGTCTATTGTTTCAGCGACTTTTACAAGAACGTCTTGATCGCTCACACGCGTTTCATTAGCAAAAAAATGATGAAAGTATACCGTGCGAATATTCGTCTCGACGAACGGCGTCGGAATTTCGTACGCATAATTCAGGATAGCCGCAGCCGTATTTGCGCCGACACCCGGCAGTTTCATAAGTTTGATTTGCGTATTCGGCGTGCCATTCACCGCCACTGCTTGCGCTGCTTGGTGCAAATACTTTGCCCGGCGATTATAGCCTAACCCTTGCCACGCCGCCAGCACGCGCGATAAGTCTGTCGCCGCAAGCGAATCAATAGTCGGAAATGTTCGCGTAAACTCAGTAAATTTCGCGAGCACGCGCCCCACCTGGGTTTGTTGCAGCATAATCTCGCTGACAAGCACGTAGTAGAATGTCGGTCGCTCACGCCAAGGCATGGAACGGTAGAGTTGTTTCCCTTTTTGCTGGACAAGTTGTTGGAAATCCATCTGAAAGCTACATCAACTTCATAATTGTCCGCCGGGAAGGCTATAGTCCCAATTCGCGCAGTTGCCCCGGCTCCACTGCACTTGGCGAGCTCATCATCACATCTAGCCCCGAACCATTTTTAGGAAAAGCAAGCACTTCGCGAACATTTTCTTCATTCAGCAGCTCCATTAGAATGCGGTCAACACCGAAAGCACAGCCAGCATGTGGCGGAGCGCCATATTTAAAGGCATTAATCATTGCGCCAAACTTAGCATCAACATAGGCGCGATTATAGCCTAGATTCTCAAACGCTTTGTAAAGCACTGCCGGATTGTGATTGCGCACGCCACCTGAGCAAATTTCGTAGCCGTTCATTACCATATCAAACTGATCAGCGACTACCTCCAAGCGCTGCTTATCAGTTGTCGCCGCATCCAATGCTGCTTCACCGCCACGCGGCATACTGAACGGATTGTGCCCAAAATCAAGTTTCTTACGAGCATCATCCCACTCGTAGAACGGAAAATCAACAATCCAGGCGAGCGCAACAACATTCGGATCTTTCAAATTAAAGTGCGTGGCAAATTCATTACGCAAGCGACCAAGGACAGCGTTAACAGTAACGCGGGTATCAGCGCCGAAGAAGATAGCGTCACCCGACTGCGCACCAGTCGCTTCAAGTACGCCCATGACTTCCTCAGACGAGAAAAACTTGAGGATTGGCGACTTCAGTCCGCTCATAGCACTAACCGGATCAACAGAATTAAGGCCTAAGTCTGGCAACCGCTCAACAGTAATGTATGCCAAACCACCCGCACCCTCGCTCTTCGCGATCGCAGTAAACGTATCAATCTGTTTGCGACTCAAGTTCGCGCCGCCCGACACGCAAATCGCTTTAATACACTCAGCATTCTTAAATACGCCAAATTCAGTCCTACTAAATACGCTTGTCAGGTCAACCAATTCCATGCCGAAGCGCAGATCCGGCTTGTCAGAACCGTAGCGCTCCATTGCCTCTGCGTACGGAATACGCGGAATACCCCGACCCAGCAGTTTTTTGCCGGCAAAATCGGCCGCCAGCTGCTTGATTAGCGGCTCGACTTCCCGCCGAACTTCTTCGCCATCTTCAACAAAACTCATTTCGCAGTCCAGTTGATAAAATTCACCGTACAAGCGATCGGCTCGCGGATCCTCGTCGCGAAAACATGCTGCTAATTGGTAATAGCGCGACACACCACCAACCATTAGTAATTGCTTGAATTGCTGCGGTGCTTGTGGCAAAGCGTAAAACTTACCTTCATGCAGACGCGATGGAATCAAAAAATCGCGCGCACCTTCAGGGCTAGAATTTGCCAAAATCGGCGTTTGTACTTCCAGAAATTCGCGTTCGTCCATGTACTGGTGAATTAGCCTGTACATCTCAGCTCGTTTTTTTAGCATCGTCTGAACTTTGTTGCGACGCAAATCAAGAAAACGATACTTTAAACGCAATTCTTCTCCGGCTTGGTTATCGTCAGCAAACGGTTGAATCGGTAATGTCTCCGCGCGATTCAAAATCCTCAGCTCATCGACAACTAACTCAACGTTCCCTGTTAGAATTTTATCATTATGCAATTGTTCGTCGCGTTCACGCACCATACCGCTTGCAGAAATTACAAATTCATCACGCAGTTCTTCCGCCAGCGCAAACGCCTGTGGCTGATCAGGATTAAACACTAGCTGCAGCAACCCCGTATGATCGCGTAAGTCAATAAAAATTAGCCCGCCATGATCGCGTCGCGAATGCACCCAGCCAGCAACCGTCACACGTTTACCGATTGCTTGAGTAGAATTAAGAGTAAGCGTTCGTTTCATATCTCTGTTATTGTACGCGAAATGGGCATAAATTTCCAGCTGCCGTCATGTTGGTACATTAAACTAAAACGGAACACCCTAGTAAAATTAGCTCTAGCCATATAGTAAACAACTAATCAAAGAAAGAATGTCTCCCGTATGTCTCATTTAATAGACATACCGAGCGAAGCTCGGTATAAATAGCTAATGAATAGCCATTACTCTCACTATTGCTCTTACTCACAAATATCCAATCACTATCACTCTTACCCTTACTTTTATCCTTACTCTTACCCATAAACATCCAATAATTTTAGCCATTCTCTTAGCCTAAAAATACCGGATATCGATATCCGGTATTTTTTATCTATTTTACCTCTGTTATCTTTTATTCTTTTTTCTCT
>CAJPSU010000008.1 GCA_905373345.1 Candidatus Saccharimonadota bacterium | reverse complement strand
CGCAGCAACCAGGGTGAGCTGAGGGTTTGAGGGTTGGGTTGTGCAACAATGCCTGCTCGTTTGCAGAGAAGGCGCGGATCAGTGGAATCTCTATACTACCGAACAGGCAGTATACGATACGGCAAATAATATCATTCGCCCGACACTGTATGAATTTAACGAGGATAGGGGATACCAATTAAGCTCTAAATTAGCACTTAAGGCGCTGCGATTATTATCGCAGATGGAAGTTGACGGTCTATCTGATGCGAGGATTTGTGGTATTGATCTGAAAGATTTGCGCAATTTTTACCGCGATCCCGCGTGTGATTATTTCATGCAGCTGCTTCAGCTTGATAAGGCGCTCGAAAATGGGTATGACGTGGCGGAGCGATACTTGCAAAACCTACGTACATTTGACCTGCATCCATACAACAGCAGCTCAGAGGATGTTACCGTTGAAGAACTATACGAAGGGCTGTTACAGACAGTTGACGATTTCGATATGTCGGACGGTGCACGCTACTCGCTTGATAGAGGCCGTCGGACGGCGCGATTAACTCACAGAATTGGCGATTATGCATCCCGGCATGCGTAGATAAAATGATATAATACAATCATGAAACACGCGTTTAAGCCGCAGCGGATTTTGTGGGTTGATTTGGAGATGACGGGACTTGATCCGGTACACGATGAGATTTTAGAGGTGGCGGCGATTGCAACTGATTGGGATTTTCGTGAGATTGCAACGTTTGAGGGCGTTGTGTGGCATGAACCGACAAAATTAAAGCGATTGCTTGACCGCAATGCGGCGTTCTGGGATGCGAACCCTAAGGCGCGGCGCGGACTTGAGGCGCAAAATGACAGCGGCAAAGCGCTCGCAGCGGTTGAGCAGGATTTGCTAGCATTCTGTGATGAGCATTTTGCGAATGAACCAAAGATTTTGCTTGGCGGTAATTCAATCCACCAGGATCGGCGGTTTATTAACCAATGGTGGCCGGCACTGTCCAGGCGGCTGCACTATCGAATGCTTGACGTAAGCGCATGGAAAGTGGTGTTTGAAGGAAAATTTGGGAAAAAGTTTGCAAAGCCGGAGGAGCATCGAGCGCTTGACGATATTCGCGGCAGCATTCAGGAACTGCAATATTACCTAAAGAAAGTGAATATGTAGGCGATGGAAGCAACAGCACTTAGCGATATATGGCGCGATATAGAAACGACTGAGCCGAGCGATCGGCGCAAGCTAGCCAAAGAGCTGGAGCTGCCAGACTTGCAAGCGCGCGTGCTAGTGCAGGATCGGCAGTTATCTCAGGCGATTGAGGGCGACGATTGGCTGTTGATTCAATTGGAGTTGCCGGAAGTGAAGCGGCGCGATGTGGCGCTGCGCAATTTGACGCTATTGCTTGGCAAGTCGCAAATTGTGACAATTCACGCGGGCGCGCTTGATGCGGAGATCGCTGAGCGGGTGCAGACGCGCCACCGCGAGTCGTTGACGCCGTCGCTGATTGCGTCAATCATCTTGCAGTACACCGTGGAGCAATTCACGCCGATTCTAAACAAAATTGATGATGTGACCGACCAGCTGGAAGATACAATGATTCGCACGCCGCAGCGCAAGCAGGTGCAGCAGCTATTTATGTACAAGCGGCAGCTGGCAGATTTGCGTAAAGTAGTATTGTCACTGATGAATACGCTCAACGGTTTGAGCAGCGGGCGTTATGAGCTGTTTGAGGAGCGCTACGAACTGTACGCGCGCGATAGCTACGACTATGCTTGGCGCACGCACGAGCTGATCGATACGATGCGCGATTTGCTAACGAGCGCGCTTGATATGTATTTGTCGGTGGTATCAAACCGTATGAACGACGTTATGAAACGCTTAACGCTGGTGACAACGATTTTTATGCCGATTTCGTTTTTGACTGGGCTTGGCGGCATGAATTTTTCGCAGCTGCCGTTTCATGATGATACGGCATTTGTAATTATCATGGTATTGATTGTTGTTATGCCGCTTTTGATGGTGTGGTATTTCGTATGGAAAAAATGGCTATGACGCATAAAGACTTAGAGGCGTTTTTGTTAAGCTTGCCAGATGCATGGCTTGATTACCCGTTTGGTGAATCACCGGCGGTGTATAAGGTTGGGCATAATGATGCACCAGGGCAGCGTGAAAAGATGTTTGCGCTCATTGCCGAGGGCTCTCAGCCGCTGCGCGTGAGTCTAAAATGTGACCCGCAGTTGTCGTTACGTTTACAGCAGAAATACGAAACAGTGCAGCCGGGGTATCATCTAAACAAAAAACACTGGATTACAATAATTTGCAGCGGGCAATTGAGCGACGACGAGATCAAAGATTTGGCGCGGTTAAGCTATCGGTTAGTCGCCGGGTAGTTATTGTTTTGATGCGCTAAATTTATCGTATGCGGCAAGGATAGTATTAATATTTTTTATAGACGTATCGCAGAATTCAGTGATGTCTTTATTTTTTGTAGCGCGCTTCAGTTTATTTATTTGCGTTTTAAGCAATGATAGTTCATAAGTCATCTGTGTCGTGTACGTGCGGTCTAAAATTCCTTTTTGATGGGCGTCGTTGAGCTTTTTCTCAATCGATTCTAGATATTTTTTCTCTGAAGCACTATTCGCCGTTTTTATTTTTTTACTTTTCATAATAGTCTCAAGCTGAGCTTTCATGGATGTTAGCGTGGACGATAATGAAGCATTTGCTTCAGCAATCTCTATTTGCACAAGTTTTGTAGTTTCGGCTTTCGCGACAGTTCCAAGCGTATCAACGCGCTGCGATATAGGCAGAAGCATCTCATTGGAATTTGGGCCTTGATTACTTGTGATAACGATAAATATGACGACAACCGCTGTAAGTACAGCGCCAATCAGCCCAAAAACAGCAAACCGGTTGACGGTGCGTTCCTCAAGCGGGGCGATTCGGTTGAGATAGTCGACGGTTGTGTAATCATCGGGCGTTGCCGCTGGAGCCGGGGAATTGAGATTATTAAATGCTGGATTGGAAAATTGTGTTTGGTTTGAGCCCGAACTTGGGATCGGATTTTGCGCCGGCTGCGGTTGGTACGGTGCTTGCAATGGCTGTGGACGGTATGGAGCTTGTGCTGGCTGCGGTATTTGCTGTGCCGACTGTGGTCGCGGCTGGAGCGATTGCAACTGTGGATAGCCTGCTTGAGACCGAGGTGCCATTTCCGGTATTGGCTGTGGCGCTGAGCTGCTCGGCGCGGCGTGTAGATTCTGATTCGAATTTTGGCTTGGCGCCGGATTAACCGGCGGCAGCGACGAAGACCCCTGCGGTTGTTGAGGGTTTTGCAGTGAACGATAGGGGTCTTGCGGATTCATATAATCCCATTTAACCATAATCGATAACAGAGGTAAAGAGTGATATAATAAATTCTATGGATGCCAAAGAGGAGGTGCGCACGCGGCTGAACATTGAAGATGTGATCGGCGAGTATGTACAGCTGAAACGGGCAGGACGCAGCTTTAAGGGATTAAGTCCATTTACAAGCGAAAAGACGCCAAGTTTTTTCGTTAGTCCCGACAAAAATATTTGGCATGATTTTAGCAGCAACAAGGGCGGCGATGTGTTCGCGTTTGTGATGGAGGCTGAGGGTATGGACTTTCGTCAAGCTCTGGAGTTTTTAGCGAAAAAAGCGGGCGTTGAGCTGAGCGACTACGAACCAGCGCACGCTAAAGAACGCGCAGCGCGTAAGAAACGCTTGCTTATAGCAAATCAATTAGCGGCACGGTTTTATCAGCAGTGCTTATTACATAATCAACACGCGATGAAATACGTATTTCGCGTGCGCAAGCTGTCTAAGCAGGTCGTGGCAGATTTTCAAATCGGCTACGCGCCTGATAGCGGCGAAGCGCTCGTGCGCGCCCTGGCGAAAAAAGGATTTTCGCGGCGCGAGCTCAATGATGCCGGGCTGCTTAATCGTTTTGGCGGCGATATGTTCCGCGGGCGGATGATGGTGCCGCTGATGGACTCAAGCGGGCAGGTGATTGGCTTTACTGGGCGAATTATCGGCGATGTACCGAACGCGCCGAAATATTTGAATACGCCGCAGACGTTGCTTTATGATAAAGGGCGGCATATTTTTGCGCTCAGCCAGGCAAAACAGGCGATTCGCCAAGCGGGATTCATTGTGATGGTTGAGGGGAATCTTGATGTCGTAAGCAGTCATCAAGTAGGTGTTAAAAATGTCGTCGCAACCGCTGGTACAGCAATGACCGAGCAGCACATTCGCGCCGTGAAGCGCCTAACAGGAGATGTACGGCTAGCGTACGATGGCGACAAAGCAGGCGTAGCAGCGACGGAGCGTGCGATTACGCTAGCGTCGCAGGCGGGCGTCGAGCTGACGATTATTAGTTTGCCGGAGCAGTATAAAGACCCTGACGAGCTAATTCAGGCAGACGTAAGCTTGTGGCGGCGGGCAATCGACACGGCAGAACCAGCGGTCGACTGGATACTACGGCAGTATGCGGCACGGTTGGATTTAGACACAGCGGCAGGCAAACGTAATTTTACTACGGCAGCACTTGGCGTGATTCGCCTCTTGAGCGACCCGGTGGAGCAAGAATACTATCTAACGCGGACGGCAGAGCTGGCGCAAACGAATGTTGAGACAGTGCGCGCAAAATTTGCAGGCGGCAAGACGCGCGAGAAACCACTTAAGCCAGTTGCGCAGTCGGCGCAAGCGGTGGATGATGACGCATATATTAAAGAGGATAATGCGCTTGCATTAGCGTGCTGCGATCTACGTTGCCGCGACATGCTGCGCCGCATTGACGCCGCACATTGGCATGAGGCGTCTCGGCGTGTACTTGCTTTATTCCTACAGTCGCATGACGAGATTGTTCAGGCGGTGCCGAAGGAGTTGCAAGAATATGACATCTATGTAAAAATAGTACTATTACGCGCCGAAGAGCGGTATGCAGCTTGGAGCAGCGAGGATCGCCAGCTTGCGATGAGGCAGTTGCTGCAGCAGATAGAACATGAACATGCGAAACAAACACAGGACAGCTTACTCGCGCAGTTGCGAGATGCCGAAGCAGCCGGCGATGAACCGGCAGCGGAGCGTTTGCGAACTGCGCTCAACAATATAATCAAGGAGAGAGCACGTGGCAAACGATGACAATCAAGCGCAAGTAAAAAAAACAATTCCCGCAGCACCGGCGGATGATTTTTCAAACCAGGATTTTGACGGGCCGGCTGCTGATGAATTAATGGACGAAGATACGCCGGAAGATGTTTTGAATGCGCACCAGTATTTTGATGACATCTCAGATGATTCGGTGCGCCTGCACCTGCGGGAAATTGGTAAAATTCCATTGCTTAGCGCCGAGGAAGAACTGGCGCTTGCTCAGCGCGTGAAAGATGGCGACAAAAAAGCGAAAGACAAGATGGCGGAAGCAAACATGCGCCTCGTCGTGTCGATTGCGAAGCGCTATAGCGGCCGCGGACTTGATTTTCTTGATTTGATTCAGGAAGGACACACGGGATTATTGCGCGCTGTCGAGAAATTTGATCCGGATAAAGGATTCAAATTTAGCACTTACGCTACCTGGTGGATCCGCCAAGCGATTACACGTGCCATTGCCGATCAGGCGCGTACAATTCGTATCCCCGTCCACATGGTTGAAACGATAAATAAGCTGTTGCGCACGCAGCGTCGTATGACGCAAGATCTGAACCGCGAGCCAACGATTGAGGAGCTCGCCAAAGAGCTTGACATGGAGCCGGATAAGGTTGAATATGTCATGAAGATTAAGCAGGATATTTCCAGTCTTGATGCGGGCGTTGGGCGCGACGGCGAAGAAGACGGCGAGTCGGTGCTGGGCGATTTCATTGAAGACGAAGACACGATTAGTCCGGAAGAAGCAGCGTCAAACGAGCTATTAAAAGAGCAAGTGCAAGACTTGCTCGGTACGTTGAGCGACCGCGAACAAAAAATCATCCGTATGCGTTTCGGGCTCGATAATGGCAAAAGCCACACGCTAGAGGAAGTCGGGCAAGAGTTTGCGGTGACGCGCGAGCGCATTCGCCAAATTGAAGCGAAAGCTCTCGCTAAATTACGCAAGCACAAAGATGCGAAAAAATTATTTGAATATTTGCGCTAGGTGCACTGCGCCCGCCGCTTAACAATCCGGAGCGCCCTTTAGTGAGAGCGCTCCGTTTTTTGTAATTCGTCTGGTGTCTAATCTAAGCAATCTACTAGTACAACGTAGACGACGTATTAGCAGGCGCAATCGACGGATCGCTAAGCGCGATAATAAAAGCAATAATAAAGATAATCCCTGCAATAAAACCAATCACGACCTCAATAATTCCCCAAACCAAACTCACCGTGCCAATCGTGGTAGGCATACCGGCTTCGCGTGATTTATTGCGCGATAAAATGCCGAGAATGAGCCCGCCGATCCCGATGCCAAGCACGTTAAGAACGATACCGATAATACCGAGGTTCTGTCCTGGATTTTCGTATGCGTATCCTGGCTGTGCATAGGGTTGTTGATACGGCTGGCCGGCGCTAGGCATTTGATACTGCTGGTAGGGCTGTCCTGCCGGCGGAGCATAAGCTGGCTGCGGCGGCACAGGCGGAGCTGGCTGCGGCGGGGTTTGCTGCGCATTTTGTTGTGTTTCATTACTCATACTAATTCTCCTTTACGTCGTATTATATTCAATTATAGCGTACCGGCGGCTAAAAATGGATAATGGTGCAAATCTGGTCAAGCTGTTGGTGCAAATTATCAATCGTGCCGTCATTATGGACATAGTAATCGGCGATAGCAATCGGGCCGCCCTTTTCGAGATTCTCAATCTCCGCCCAGTCGCGTGAGCTTGCTTCTTCAACAGTAAGCGGGCGAACGGGGCGCGCTGTTAGGCGGTGGTGGCGCAAGCGTTTGGGAGCAACGATCGCCACAACGGTGAGGGCGCTGGAAAATTCGCGTTTTAAGGCTTTATACTCCGTCCACGTATATAATCCATCAGCAACGATGTGCCGCTGCCCGGCGTTAATGAGATTGTGAATTTCGCGAATAATGCGCTTCACGACGAAATCCTTGCCTTCACGCGCGCGAATATCCTCGCGAAAAGCGCGCTCGTTAGCTTCGCTCCAGTCGATACCGGCTTCTTTCATCGCGCTTAAGATAACGCCGCCGAAGTACACGCGCGGGTAGCCCTTGTTAATAACGTAGCTTGCGGCTTCGGATTTACCGCTGCCCGTTAGCCCAACGAACGCGATAATTTTGATGTTTGCGGGAATTTCACTCATAACTTTATCATATCAGATATAATAAGGGTTATGGCGAAACGCTTCGTAATCATTGACGGCAAAAGCGTGTTTTATCGCGGCTACTATGCGATGCCGAATTTATCAACAGCAGACGGTACGCCGACGGGCGGCGTGTACGGATTTGCGGCGTTGAGCCTTGAGCTGATTCGACAGATCCAGCCCGATTACGTATGCGTGGCATGGGATAAACCGAAAACAAATATTCGTAAGCGTCTCGAAATCTACCCCGAGTACAAAGCCGGGCGTAAGCCGGCGCCACCAGATTTTTACGCGCAAATTCCGATTTTGCACGAGCTGCTTGATGCGTTTGGCTGGCCACTTTACGAATTTGACGACTACGAAGCGGATGATATTATGGCAACGCTTGATCGCCAGGCAGAGGCGCGCGGCAATATTGAGACCTATTTAATTACAAGCGACTTAGATGCGCTGCAAATTTTGGACAGTAATACGTTTTTGTATGCGTTAAAAAAAGGCGTGTCAAACATTGATAAATTCGACGTGGCGGAATTTGAAGCGCGCTACAAGATTCGAATTGATCAATTCCTTGATTTGAAGAGTTTGAAAGGCGACTCAAGCGACAATATTCCTGGTGTCGCGGGCGTTGGCGAGAAGACGGCAACGCAGCTGTTGCAGCAATTTGATACGCTTGACGGCATTTACGAGCATCTTGATGACGTGAAAGAAAGCGTGCGCAAGAAATTAATTGCAGGTAAAGACTCGGCCTATATGAGTAAACGGCTTGCAGCGCTGATGTTTGATGCGCCGGTGGCGCTGGATCTGCCAGCGATGGATATCGCGCGGCTTGATACGGCGAAACTGAAGGCGATGCTGGTGAAGTTGGAATTTCGCAGCCTGCTGCGCAAATTGCCGGACGCAATGAAAGATGACACACCGGCAGCGGTACTCGACACGAATGATGTTGAAGAAATCGAACCAGGCACAGCGCAGGCGGTTTTGATGATGGCGCCGGAATTAGTAGTTTGGGCTGATGGCGATAACGTGTGGCTTAGCCACGAGCGTACTAAAGCTGCGCGCCTCCCTCGCGCCGATGCGGCGAAAATCCTTACTCGCGTACCGATAGTCGGACATGATGTAAAAAAGTTTTTGAAGCAGTTGCTTGCCGACGGAATCACAACGTTGCCAGAAGTACAACATGATACGGCGCAGGGCTCGTTTCTCCTTAATCCGTTGCGAAAATCACGTCGGTTGGAGGATTTAGTTGGGCTGGAGTCAATTGATAGTCCCAAAAATGCCGTTCGCGCGATCTGGGCGTTGTATGATGAACAGCGGCAAGCATTTGAAGCGCTGCCTGACTTGTCGCGCGTGGCGCACGAGATGGATTTTCCACTGATTGCAATCTTGGCGCGCATGGAATATCAGGGGATTCGCTTGGACGCGGGCGTGCTTGATGCAATGAACACAAAATTAACTCGCGAAATTGCGGACGTGCAGGCGCAGGTGTACGATATGGTCGGCTACGAATTTAACGTTTCCAGCCCGATGCAGCTGTCTGAAGCGCTATTTATTAAGCTCCAATTGCCGACCGCTGGAATCAAAAAAGGACGCATGGGATATAGTACCGGGCAAAAAGAATTGGATAAATTGCGCGGGCAGCATCCAATTATTGAGCTGGTTGAGCGCTACCGCGAGCTAACGAAACTACAAAACACGTATGTCGCGACGTTGCCGCAGCAGGCTGACGAGCGCGGCTATGTACATACAACATTTAACCAAGATGTTGTGGCGACGGGGCGGCTGAGCAGCACCGATCCGAACCTGCAGAATATTCCAATCCGTACGGCGCTTGGGCGGCATATTCGCGATGCATTTGTGCCGGCAGATGGAAATATGTTCGTAAACGCCGATTATTCGCAGTTTGAGCTGCGTCTTGCGGCGGTGATGGCGGGTGAGCAGGGCATGATTGACGATTTCAACAGCGACACCGATATTCACGCTAAAACTGCCGCTGAAGTGTATGGCGTACCGCTTGACGACGTGACGCCCGCGCAGCGCCGGCGCGCCAAAGTAGTGAATTTTGGCGTGTTGTACGGCATGAGCCAGCATGGGCTAGCGGCTGCGGCGCATATGAATTACGCTGAAGCGCAGCATTTTATTGATGAATATTACCGTATGCATCCAAACCTGAAAGCGTATATGGCGGATACGATTCGAAAGGCGCACGACGACGGTTTTGTCGAGACGCTGTTTGGGCGCCGCCGCTGGACGCCCGACGTGAAGTCGAGTAATTTTGCTGTGCGCAACGCGGCAGAGCGCGCTGCCGCGAATATGCCGATTCAGGGCACGGAAGCTGATCTTATGAAACTTGCGATGATAAAAGTACAACAGTTGCTTGACCGCGATTACCCCGAGGCGCGGCAAGTTCTGCAAATTCACGACAGCATCTTGGTTGAGTGCCCGCGCGCTGAGGCGAAGGCGATTGCAGCGCTTCTGGTCGACGCGATGGAGCAGGTCTATCCCAAACTTGGCGTTCGCTTGCGGGTTGATGTGAAAATTGGCGCGCATTGGGGTGATGTGTAACACTTACACGGCAATGATCGCAGTACAGTAAGCTTAATAAAAACGTTTAGTAAAGTAGATTGACGTACGTATAAGCAATAGCATCAACTAATTTATTACAAAAGAGAGTGCGCCCCTGTGCTTACCATCAAAGTTTAGTGACAAGGTAGCTATCAGTAGTATCTGATGATAAGTATAGTGCGTAAGAGTATAAAAAGAAGCACCGAATATGTTACGGATAAGGTTGTTGGGGCAGGTAGCTGAATCCTGAGCTATAGCGTAACGCAAAGTAGATGCTCAAGACACAACCTCCAAGATAAAAACTATTTCTGCAAGATCGGACGCTGTGTATCAGCGTATATCTGTTGAAGTTTCTTCTTTATACTAGACTTCGTCATTGTCCTTTATTATACATTATCTTCGCGTACAATTTCAACAATAGTGTGTACAAAGACTACGAATTCTTGCATATCAAGAAAATAATTTGGATAAGCTTTTCTTAATTTTACAGCATCCCCTGCGGCGACAAGTACCGGCTCGGGCGCACCTTTAGTGATAGCGTCTTGTTCTAGCTGAGCAAGCATTCTGTTTGCTTCATCAAGTTTATTATCAGTGAACCCAACGATAGAGAGCTTCTTTTCCTTCGTGTCAATAGACAATATATTATATGAAGACCCTTTGCCTTCGTTTATTAGCCTTACGCCCGTCAACCATCCTGCGATTTTATTAAAGAAATCTAATTTATCTATCAGATAGTTAGCCTTTAATATCAAATCTCGACCTGACAAATGCTGATGTTCCTTGATGATAGATTGGTTTTCAATTTTAGCCATTAACGATGAAATATACCTGAATAATTCAAGCCAGTCAGCATCTCCTATACCAGATTTTAAGTCCTGCCCAAGCACAGTACCTACAGTCTCTACAGCTGTAGCCCACTCGTGCTGTAGCTTTGTACGCAATTGAACTTCCACTAATAATCCATCATAATCTCTCGCCCTTTGCCCGCGTCCTTGAGAATTGTAGAATTCGTATACCAGATGAATACCTCTATACCCACTCGATTTTGGAAAAGAGATGTAGTCATGTTCGCCCTTTAATATATGCGGAAATCGTCCTTTTTGTCTGTACAACTTATGCAACTTGTATACTTGCGACACGGTGTTCATGATTGCGTGCACTCCGCCAATATCCTGCATGCGGCTAAGGCGCATACCTGGTTGCCTTTTTCCGATCTTATCAAGTATAGTTGGTAAACGCTTTAACCTGCGAGCAACGATAGCCTTTTTCGAGATGGCTAATGCTTTTCTTCGAAGGGTTACATCAAAAGTATGCATCGGATAGCTATGTGCAACTCTCCATTGGTTGATAATTTCTATCGCCTCAGCATATTTATCTGAGCCTGGTTTGTTAGAAACTGCTTGACACCCAGCCCTATCAATCTGACTTTTTTGAAAATTTTGGGTTTGGCGGAAACCTCATAACATGATTATAGAGTACAGCAAACTAAAACGGAATACCCGGTAAATAAAAGGTTCAGCTATCTGCCACAACCCTAACATAACGTATTTAGTGCTTCTTCTTGTGCTCTTACGTACTAAGCTTATTACTTACTATTGGATACTCACTAGCTAGACTTTGTATAGTATATATGGTACGTACCTTATTGCGTAGATTAGTTGGTGCTATGATTATGTGGCTTTATAACTATAATTTTATTCTACTGAGTATTCCATTTTAGTTTACCGAACATAATCCGCAAAAACTATGGACTTTTTGCCAGGAAAAGCGTATGATGTAGGTGTCATTTTAACATAAGACAAAAGAGGCATTGGTATGTATAGCTCACCAGAAAACCCATTCAGCAACGGTAACACGCTAGGGGAGGGTGATGATGCATACGCCGAAACAATAGCGTCGACAGAGCTATTATCGCGCGAACGGCAGAATAGCTTAACGCTTGACTATGCGGATGTATTGCGGCAAAACGGCACACTTGATCATCATATTGAAGCTTTTGCGGCATATATCGATGGGCGCGAAACAACGGGCGAATCGCTTGGCTTCTCATTTGGACAGTTCGTAGCAAAAGATGGCAGCATTGTTGAAGTACGAAACGATGGAAGCAGGAAAGATGAGCCGGACGGCTCTGGTTGGTGTATTACCCGCACTCGGGAAGGTGATGACAGATCGGTTCTTATCGGGACGGATCCTGTAGTAAGCAAGCAGACAAATACTCTTTTGCCGCCGCCATTGGGACCGAATGATGTCGCGTCAATCGAAACGCTAAACTGTGAAGGCGGCACGACATATGAAGTTATATCGCTAAAAGATGAGCGCGGGTTTGTCGTCACCGATTCGAGCGGCAGCTTATATCTACCGCTTGATACCGTCATGTCGCGTATTAATGACTATAATAATATTGATGCGGCGCTGAGTGATGTTTGTACTAAACCGGAAGTAAACCAGTACGCGCCGATAGGCTGGCAGCATACAATCTGATTGACTTTTTACCCTAAGAATGTAAATATATTGATATGTATCGAGGATCGCGGCCGAGAATTTTGCCTGTGTTTATTACAATCGTTGTGGTTGTGATTGTAATTGCTGTCGCCGTGACGCTTGTGCGCTCTATGCTGCAGGGCGGCACGCCAAATGATAATCAGCAATCTGATCAAGCGCAAAAGCAAACACTGCAAATGGCGGCGGTTAGCCAAGATGCAACGCGCAGCGTGCGCTGGACGGTACGCGGACCGATTGTCGCCGATGAGAAGTTCAAAAGCTATCAAATTGTTATTACGCCAACTGCCCGAACCTACACGGTTTACAACGGCTATCTCGACAAGGTTGAGAGCCAAAAAGCCTACGACAACAATGCGACGGCGTATGAACAATTTACGTATGCGCTTGATAAAGCAAACATTGGCGTAGTGCGCGGCAAAGAAGACGATTCAGATATCCGCGGCGTGTGCGCTACGAACGGTATCGTGTATAAATTTGAAACAGTCAACGGCGCGCCTGCCGATCACACGGTGTGGGGTTCAACCTGCAAGGATTCGCCGGGCACGCTTGGCGCCGACCCCTTGAAAATCCATGCGCTTTTTGTGAACCAAATTCCTGAATTTAAGTCGAGCTTTAACAACATTTATTAAAAGAAAGGCGGGCATGCGCGGCGTTATTTTTGATTGTTTTGGAGTATTGTGCGGCAGTAGTTTTGAGGTGTTGGCGGCGAAATGCCAGCCGGAGCGCGTGAAGGAATTGCGCGATCTGAACACGCAGGCGGACTACGGATATATTTCGAGTGCGGAGTATGTACGGGGTGTAGCAGCAGTGCTTGGCTGGACGATTGACGAGGTGAGAGCAACGCTTAAGCAAGCGCGCGTACGCAACGAACCGCTTATTACGTATGTAAAGCAATTGCATGCCGATGGCATACCGCTCGCACTTTTAAGCAACGTGAGCAGCGGCACGCTAGATGGACTATTTGCGCCAGGCGAGCTTGATGATATGTTTGATGTAAAAATCCTATCGTTTGCCGAGGGCTTAGCGAAGCCGAATCCAGCGGTATTTACGCTTGCGGTGGAGCGGCTCGGTATGCCGGCGGGTGATTGCGTCATGGTTGATGATAAGCCAGAGAACTGCGATGGCGCCGAGGTAGCGGGGCTTGTATCAATCTTGCATACATCAAACACTCAGACGATAGCAGCGGTTCGCGCGTGGCTTGAGGCGACGCATGCCTGAGCTGCCCGAAGTTGAAACAATTCGCCGCGGACTCAACCGGCTAATTACTGGCAAGATGATCGCGCGGGCGCGCCACTGCGATTCGCCAAAAAGTTTCCCGAACGATCCGACAGCGGTCGCGCACTTTTTGCATAACGCTCGCGTCACAGCGGTACGGCGGCGCGCAAAAGTTTTGCTCATTGAGCTAGACACGCACTATACACTTGTCGTTCATCTGAAAATGACAGGGCAATTGGTGTTTGTTGGTGCGGAGCGTTGGGGCGGCGGACATCCAACGGATAGTTTGATCCACGAGCTGCCTGATCGCCATACGCGCGTTATTATTGATTTTACTGATGGCACGCGCCTCTTTTTTAACGATCTGCGCAAGTTCGGCTGGATGAAATTGTATCCGACGGCAGAAGTGCCGAATATGCCATTTATGTGCCGTGTTGGTCCGGAGCCGCTTGGTGATTCTTGTGGCTCGGCAGTATTCATTCCGCGTATTCGCCACCGTAATAATACAACTATTAAAGCCGCAATTCTTGACCAGTCGGTTATTGCCGGCGTTGGTAATATTTACGCCGATGAATCGCTGTGGCAAGCACGTATTCATCCGGCGACACGCGTACATGCGCTGAGCGACGCGCAGCTCGCTGTACTGCTTACGAGCATCAAAAAGGTTTTAGCGCTTGGTATTGAAATGGGCGGCAGTACTGATAAAAATTATGTTGATGCCGAAGGGAATAAAGGCAACTATTTGCAGTTTGCGCATGTTTTCCGCCGCGAAGGTCAGCCCTGTCAGCGCCATCCTGACAGTACTATCCAAAAAATTCGCGTTGCCGGGCGCGGTACGCATATATGCCCAGCATGCCAAGTGCTTCCGTTGGAGTGAATAGCGGTAAAGAAGGGTTTAACACGTTTAGCGGCTTAGCTAGTACGCTATACGAACGAGGTGTAGCGGCGGTATAATAAAGCAGTGATTTATCTGATAACAGGTACAAATGAATACCGCGTGCGACAAGAGATCGCGGCGCTTGCGAAGCGGCTTGGCGTGCGAGCAGAGACGATTGACGCAGATCGGCTTAGCCTAAACAATTTGGCGGATATTGTGCGTGGAGCGAGTTTATTCCACGAAACGCGGCTCGTTGTGCTAAGGCAGTTATCGGAGCATAAGGAGTTGTGGGCAAAGCTTGGCGAGTGGGTGCGTGACGTTAGCGCCGATACAACGCTTGTGCTAGTTGAAGCAAAGCCTGACAAACGCACAAAGGCATACAAAGCACTTACGCGCGCGGGTGAAGTCATCGCCGCCGAGCCGTTAACGGAGCGTACGCGCTCAGCGGCAGAAACGTGGCTGCGAGATTTAGCGCGTGCGCAGGGCGTGAAGATCTCGCGGGCGCAAGCGGCCAATATGGTTTCACGGGCGCTCATACCGAATGAAACATCGCGGATAGCAGAAGTCGACCAATTGCAGCTGGCGCACGCCGTGAAAGCGCTTGTAAACGTTGATACGGTAACAGATGAAGCTATTGCGGCAGTACTGCCGCCGGCGCGGGAATTTTCGGTGTTTGATATATTGGAATTAGCCGCGCGGCGCGATGTACGGGCGGTGCAAAAAGCGCTTAGCGAATTGCATGCAACTGATGATCCGTACAAGGTGATGGCATTATTGTGGGTGCAGTGGGCGCAACTTGCGGTAGTGATGATGGCAGAAGGCGCTTCGTCCGTGCAGATCGCGAGCGATCTGGCGATACATCCGTTTGTCGCCAAGAAGCTGCAGGCGCTTGTGCCGTATTTTAATGCGGCAAGCGTACGCGAGTTGACGCAGTTGGCGGCAGAATTAGATTACCAATCAAAAACATTAGCGGCAGCGCCGTGGGATATCATTAATCGGTTTGTGCTTACCGTTTCCACACGAAACTCGCCCCAGGAAAGCGAATAACTCCTAGGGCGAGTTGTTGACTGGCGCTTGCGGCTCATGCGTTGTGCCAATAAACGTACGTTATTTCTTCGTAGCGGTTTTTTTAGCCGCCGTCTTCTTTGCAGCTGGTTTAGTGGTTGTCGTCTTTGCTTTTGCCGCTGGTTTCTTTGCGGCGGGTTTAGCAGCGGGCGCTGCTTTCTCTGTCTTTTTCGCCGTTAGCTTTACGCCGGCAGCTTTTGCAGCCTTAGCGAGCGCAGCTTTACGCCGGCTTACGGTACCTTTCTTCAGCAGACCCTTTTTGACAGCGGTATCAAGTTCGCTCTGCGCTTTACTCAGGCTCTCGGCGTTCGGGTTAGCGAGAAACGCTTTGGTTGCCAGCTTAACGTCGCGCTTGATAGCGAGATTACGCTCGCGGCGCTTGGCAGTCTGTTTCATGCGTTTAATGGCTGATTTGATGAGTGGCATAGGACTCCTTTACCTCTGTTGTTGCTTGCTATTTACGATCAATGTTAGATTATATCGCAAGTACCTCTGTTTGTAAAGTGGCAGCAACCACTTGACTATTGCAAACCACTTATGGTATAGTGGCAAATGAATAACCGTATAAAACATAAAAATAGGAAACATAATGGCAGATGCGCTCACACAGATCGTCGAAAAGCTGGAAGAAAACAGCAATATTCTCGTGACGGTCAACACAAATCCGACGGTCGACGAGCTTAGCGCGGCGCTCGGTATCACGCTGCTGCTGAATAAACTTGATAAACACGCGACAGCGGTGTTTAGCGGTCACGTGCCGCCGGCGTTAGAGTTTTTGCAGCCCGAAAAAACATTTGAAGGCACCGTTGACAGCCTACGGGATTTCATCATTGCGCTTGATAAAGAGAAAGCCGACCACTTGCGCTACAAAGTTGTTGATGATATGGTTAAGATTTTTATTACGCCGTACCGCACGACGATTAACGAAAAGGATTTGGATTTTAGCCAAGGCGATTATAACGTTGAGGCGGTGCTGGCGATTGGCGTGCGTAGTACGGCAGATTTAGACCATGCGCTTGAGAGCCACGGGCGGATTTTGCACGACGCTGCCGTGACGTCAATTTCGCTGGACGAGCCGTCGCACCTGGGTGGAATTGAGTGGAATAATCCGCGCGCGAGCGGTTATAGCGAACTATTGTATGCGCTTGCCGATGTGCTGGTCGGCGAGAACAAGAAAATGATCGACGAGCAGATTGCGACGGCATTTCTGACAGGCATTGTGGCGGCAACGGAACGGTTTAGCAATAGCAAGACCAGTTCGGCGGTAATGCGGATCGCCGCGTCGCTGATGGGGGCGGGCGCGAACCAGCAGCTGATCGCAACTAAACTAGAGGAAGGCGAGAAAAAGGCTCAGGC
>CAJPSU010000007.1 GCA_905373345.1 Candidatus Saccharimonadota bacterium | reverse complement strand
CGCTATGTCCGCCGCGCCAGAATCATGGCAGCTGGAGCAGATTATCACGAATGGGCGCGCCGAGCAGAGCGACCGGTTGTATGTCTACAAAATACCGCAATAATGCGGTATAATATCACCATTACCGATTAGTTGTTATTTATATGGAGGGACTGTTCACATGGCGTTGAACCAAATGAAGATGTTGAATGATTTGCGCAAGGCGCAGAAGGCGCTCGCAAAAGAAATCGTTGAAGTTGAAGCGGGCGATGGCGCGGTAATCGTGCAAATTACCGGCGAGCTGAAAATTAAATCAATTAAAATTGATCCGGCGTACGTCGATTTGGACGATATCCACCAGCTGGAGCACTGGATTGAGATCGCTATCCGCGACGGTATGGCAAAGGCTCAGGAAATTGCCGCCGAAAAGATGAAACCGCTGATGGGCGGCTTGGGCAATTTGGGATTGTAAACACAATGGCGCAACTGCTGCCAAACGCGCTGGAACGCGCAATTGATGAGCTCGGGCGGCTGCCGGGCGTCGGTCCGCGCACTGCTGAGAGGTATGCGTATTTTTTGTTGCGTGCCGACGAGCGCACCGCCCAATCCATGGCGCGCGCCCTGACAGCATTGCATAGCGACGTTAAAACGTGTCCCGTTACGTTCGCGCTTATCAACGCCGACGAAGATATCTCGCCGCTCTATAGCGATACTGCGCGCGACAAACATACGATTGCGGTGGTTGAGGAGCCGCTTGATATCGTTGCGTTAGAGCGTACCGGACAGTTCAAGGGAACGTACCATGTGCTTGGCGGTACAATCTCGCCGATAGACGGCATCGGACCGGAGCAACTGCACATTCCAGAATTACTAAAGCGTATCCGCGACGATGCCGCCGAAGAGATTATTATCGCAACAAACGCTAGCGTTGAGGGAGAATCGACAGCGTTATTTATTCAGCGCCACATTCAAGAAGCGCACCTCAACGTCAAAGTATCGCGCCTGGCGCGCGGCATTCCCGTGGGCGTCGACCTAGAATATGCCGACCAAATCACCCTCAGCCATGCGCTTGAGGGGCGACGAGTTCTATAGCTAGTGGACGGATTGTAGTTTTTTTGCTAAAAGCGAGCGGTCAATGGGTGTACAGTAACAATACTAGTTTTATTCTACACCAAAATATTTATTTTGTCAAGTAACTTTGCTTAGATGGCAACTTAGTATATTGCGCACTGGATAAATTTTAATCACCAATATAATCGGTCAGCTTACCTGCGCCAGCTGCTCGGTATAATGCGTCAACTGCTATACGCATATCATGCTGTAATTGCGGACGTCCTGCGATCGTGTCGTTATAAAATTCTCTGATTGACTTAGGATACTCATCGTCTGGCGCGTCGTACAAAAACGTCCGCTGCAGCAATTCTTTTTGACTTGCCGGAATATCATCAAAGAAACCTGGATGAAAATCATAGAACCATTCAAGCCTGGTTTGAAGCGCAAGGTATTTTTTATAGTTCACAATTGTATTATACGGAATTGCTAGCATTTACATATTTCAATTGCTACAATGATTCCATGGACGACGAAAAGGGGAGGGTAATTGCTGCGTTTCTGCGGTATTTTGACGGTGATCCGGAACGGGCGGTTGCAGCGGTTCGGCAATACACGGCGCGCGATGCCACTGCGCAGACAAAAACTACTGTACCGCTCGGCAGTGAAATTATCTCAGCCAAAGATGTCGTAAAAACATACAAAGTCGGGCGGCAAAAGATTGAGGTACTACGCGGCGTCAGCTTGAGTGTGCGCCAACGGGAATTTGTAGCACTCACCGGCGCAAGCGGCTCAGGGAAGTCAACGTTGCTACAGCTAATCGGCGGACTCGACAAACCAACAAGCGGACTCATTACCGTCAACGGCCAAGCCCTTAGCGCACTATCAGACCGAAAATTATCACAATTCCGTGGGCGGACAATTGGATTCGTATTTCAGTCATTTTATCTGCAGCCATTTTTGAATCTAGCAACTAATCTAGAGATACCCGGCATGTTCGCGCGCACTAATCCGCGCGAGCGTAAACAGCGCGCCGCTGAACTCGCTAAGATGGTTAACGTTGCAGAGCGCATGAAACATTTGCCGAAAGAGCTGTCTGGTGGACAAATGCAACGCGCCGCCATTGCGCGGGCGTTATTAAATCAGCCAAAAGTCCTGCTGGCCGACGAACCGACAGGTAATCTTGATAGTGTTAACTCACAGCGTGTCATTGACATTTTCGAGCAAATTCGCCGCCAGCTTGGTACAACGATTTTAATCGTTACGCACGACCACGAGATTGCTCGGCAGACCGACCGCGAAATTACACTGCACGATGGGAGGGTTCTCTAGATGTTGCGGACACTTGACGCCAGCAAACTTGCACTGACAAAACTACGCACACGTAAGATTCGGCTCGCGGTAACAATTATCGTAGCAGGATTGCTATTTGGCGTTGTAGTGTTTGGTTTGACGGTATTGCGCGCCGGCATGGCGAGTGTTGAACGATTCAACCGCGATACGATGTCGACGCGATATCTGTTGGCGTACAGCAATCACAATGAAAATCAATCTGAGCTATTCTATAACACGCCGCAAGACGCCAAAGATCGCATACTCGCATTGCATAAACAGCATATCGCCGACAAAAAAGCAGCAGCGAAAGCGCTCGGCGTCGAATACGACGAAAAATCTGAAGAAGAACCGATTATGAAAATAAATCAGGACGATTCAGGTTCGCTCAACCGCAATAGTTGGGCAGTAAAGACCTTTTTGAAGCAATACACCGCCGAGAAGAATCCGCTCAAACCGGAGCGCGTTGATGCAGCCGCCAAGCGATTTGGCTCAAGCGTGACATACCGTATACAGAATGTCGGCGGACGCGATGGATCGCTTGATGTGATGATTGGCGGGCGCGAGGATTTCCAGCGCGACAAAGAAGCCGTGCCGGAACAGCTAAACGAGTTTGTAAGTGCGGCGGGCTATCAAGAAATTCTTGATGAATCACTGCTCAATTATTATTTCTTGCCGCATCGCGTACATGCCGCCAGCAATGAAATTCCTGTCTTTATCAGCTATAACGATGCGGCGGCGCTGCTCGGCAAAAAACCTTTACCGACGACCGCATCGCCACAGCAGCACATTGAGCGCATTCGGGAGCTACGGAACGAGGCGAGCAACATAACAATCCAGGTGTGCTATCGCAATAATGCGTCGGCTCATTTAATCCAGCAAGCGCTTGACCAGCAGCGCACAGCCGCCAATAAGACTAAAAACGAATCCGACGCCAAGCCAAGCATTGAATACGCCTTGCCGGCGGCAGATAGTTGCGACGGCGCTATCGTGAAAAAAGATAATCGCAGTGCTAGTGAAAAGATGGCTGACGAAAAGTTGCAGAAATTCAACCAGCAATTTTCAACAGAAAACATAACACCACAACAAGCGAAATTAACCTACCGTGTTGTTGGACTACTGCCAGATACGGCGTACGGCGACGACCTAAAGAGCAAGCTGGCTGGCGCACTCAACGCTAACATGCCATCGCGCTGGATTATACCGAAACAGACATTTGAGGCAGGCGCTGCAAAAACATATTTACCGAATATTCTCACCACGGAGCGTCAAGAGCTTTCGGGTGGACTATCAGATACGACTATTTACGAATTCATAGATGCTGAACATGCCCGCGCATTTTATCACGCTACCATGTGTAATGTCCAGCCGAAAGACAAGGATCTATGCGTAGACGGCATATCAAATTTTACACGACCATTCGGAAGTAACTCGCTTGTTATTGAAGAATTGCAGCAACAGCTTACACCGATATTGTGGTATAGCCTACTTGGCGTTATCGGCGTAGCAGCGTTTATTTTAATGTTAACGATTTCGCGTACAGTCGCCGATAGCCGTAAAGAATCTGCCATATTTCGCGCGCTTGGCGCAACGCGCCTAGACATTGCGCAAATTTACGTCATGTACACGCTACTGCTCGCCGGGCTAATTGCGCTATTTGCAATTGTCGCTGGGCTGATCGGCGCAGGTGCCATTGATGTACTCTATTCAGCCGACTTTTCGACCGCAGCACGCTACATCATCATGCCGCGCGATTTGAATACAACATTTCAGCTGTTCACATTTGATCCGCTTATTATTGCGCTCGCTGCCGTAAGTATCGTTGCGGCAGCGCTCATCGGTAGCATATTACCGCTTGTGCGCAACACGCGCCGCAATCCGATGAAAGATATGCGTGACGAATAGTGACGCGCTCAATGATATAATGAAGGAGTGCTTTAGATAAGTTAAGGTTTTTATATTTTTGAAGCACATACACCAAACGGAGACAAGTAATAATGTTCACTGAAGCAAAAAAAATAATCGACAATGCGACAAATGTCATCGTCATTCAAGCGGAAAACCCTGATGGCGATAGCGTCGGTTCAGCGTTAGCGCTTGAGGAGATTCTCAGCGATATTGGTAAAAGTGTTAGTTTGTATTGTCCAGTCGCTATCCCAAAGTATCTGCGCTACATTCGCGGCTGGGATCGTGTCTGCGCAGAGTTTGACGCGAAAGCTGATGCGGCGATCATCGTCGATACGAGCGCCGATATTTTGCTTAGCAAAGTGCTTGAGACTCCAGGCGCGCGGCATTTTTTAGAGACGCACCCCGTGCTCGTGCTTGACCATCATACGACTGGCAGTACACTCAGCTTTGATCACACGATAATCAGCCAAGACGTTGTCGCAACAGGCGAGCTAATCTACAATTTGGCGCAGGACGCTGGTTGGGCAATCAACCCGCAAGCTGCCGAGGATTTACTGATCGCTATTATGAGCGATAGCCTGGGACTGACCACGCAGAGTACGCACGCCGATTCATTCACGGTTGCAGGCGAGCTGACGCGGCTTGGCGCAAGCAACGCGGCAATTGAAGAACGCCGGCGAGATTTTATGAAAAAGTCGCCGGAAATTTTGGCGTATAAGGGACGGCTAATTGAGCGGATCGAATATCTGCTGGACGGAAAACTAGCGCTCGTGCATATTCCGTGGGAAGAAATCCAAGCGTACAGCGACCAGTATAACCCGAGCATGCTTGTTCTCGACGAGATGCGGCTCGTAGAAGGCGTCGAAGTTGCGTGCGCGATCAAAACTTACCCGGACGGCAAACTCACTGGCAAATTGCGCTGCAACGCCCCCGTTGGCGAGCAAATCGCCGGCTACTTCGGCGGCGGCGGCCACCCATACGCCGCAGGATTTCGCATTTACGAGGCGTATGAAGCAACGGTGCGCGAACTCGTTGACGCGGCGGATAAAGCGCTTAAAAATTTCAAAGCAACCGCCGGCCAAGCATAGCAATGGTCTATCTAGATTCTAAGTTCATAATTATTTACTATTTTTCCGCATAACTATTGACTTTAAGCGTCAAGTATGGTATATATATCAGCTTTTGTTGAGAGTTCAATGCATCAACTGCATTACGAAGAACTTTCCAAAAGCGTTCGTTGACAAGCAGCCTCAGAAGAAAGGAGGTGGCCACCATGGCCACTAACAACATTGAGACCCGCCTCTTTTCTAGGGACGCAGTTGTCTGCGTCCTGCGAAACTTTATCCCCTCTTCGCGTGAGACGAAGAGAGAGGTGGAAAGCCTCAAGAGATTCCTTCAATTTAATTTCCACAATATCATCACCATGTGTATACATATTGATAAGATAGAGGTGTATTCTAGTGTGATAGAAACAGTCAGCCTCTGGTGGCTGGAGGTTATCTCCAGCCACCAGGCATCGTGGAAGGGAGACCAACTTATAGTTACCCCAGCGCCCGAAGAGGCGTTGGGGTATTTCTTGGATAACGTGGTGGCGCAAGCCTAACCACGTTGTCAGGGGGGCGAGTATGGCCCGTAGTCTTAGACTTTGCCGGGTTTGTTTTCCCGCCTTTCTCTCTGATCTGCTTGTCATATTCGCTCCATAGGTGTGCGCCTATGCTGATGAGTCCAAAAGGACGAAAGCGAGTTGACTCTAATAGGTTAAATTAATGAGGTACAGCAAAGGCCTATTGATGTATCATGGTTTGCGCCCGCTTCCATACTGGTTGATCGTACCGACATTACGTAACGCAGCCATATACTTGACAAAATATCCATCCTGTGTTACAACGAAAACTATGAGTAGTTTAGAGAGGAAATATTCAAACAACAACCATAATACTAGTACGCACGAAGTGCCATTAAAGAATCGTCTTATGTACTAGAATTGCTGCAGGAATGCTAGCAGTAGGAGCAGCGATCGGCTTCAGCAGTTTGTCTCACGAAGACAATGCCGATAATGCTCCAAAAGAACTTGCTTGTGTTTCGGAACAGACTACGTATGGTGAACATAATGAAACGATCAGTGGGCTTTCAAAGGGTTTTGAAGAAAAAGATGGTGTAGGGTATAGAACTGCCGTTCAGTATGATACTCAATTGATGCAAGCACAGCATTACGATACACCTATCAAGAAGGATACTCCTGTTAACGTAACGGTATGCCGACCTGATTATAGAGACCTAGAAGCTAGAGTTGATACCGTTGGTAGTCATCCTGAAAAAAGCGATCGATAACTGATCGGGTCAAGTTTTACAACTATTAATTATTAATCAACTAGTACCGCCAACTATACTGTGTAGTTGGCGGTACTATATATTTAATGCCCTAGCGTACAAACATGCCGTCCCTTTGCGCACAGCTGCTCATGCAGCTCGCCAAGCATATACATTGACCCGACAACAACAATAGGACGATCATGCTGGAGCGCAGTGTTGAACGCGTCGATCGGGGTGTCAAATTGTCTGACATTCTTCATGTTGCATACGCTAATAACCGCCGCGAACTCTTCCGGTTTCACGCTATAATTCTGTAAATGAGGTGATGGCATGTCACGGAAGAACTGTGTAATATACACCCTGTCTGCCAAATAACCGATTGTCTCAAGCGACCCCCTCCAGTCCTTGCCATGCTTTGCTGCAAAAATAACCAACGGGCGATGCCATTCTGGACGATGTGCAAGTTCACTTAAAAATGCTGCAATCTTCTGCGGATTATGCGCGCTATCCACCATTACGTTGCGCCCATCAAGATGCCACACATTTGCACGACCTGGCAACTCCGCTTCTAAGAGCGCTTGGCGCGCCATATCAAACGAAAAATCCCAGCCATCGCGCGTTGCCAAAAATCGTACCGTATCCAGCGCAACCGCCGCATTTTCCATCTGGTAATCACCCGGTGTCTGTGTCTCCATCGGTTCGCCGCGATACAAAAATTCAACACCCGTCTCTGTTCGAGATTGCAACGATACATACTTCAATGGCTCACTCCAAATAATTTGCGACTGGCATCCGTATGCAACTTCTTCAAGCACTGCCCGCACTGAATCTTGTTCTGGTCTCAACGCAACAACCGTGCCGCCGTAGGGGATAATACCAGCTTTTTGCCAAGCGATTTCTTCAAGCGTGTTACCTAAAATCTCAGTATGATCAAGTCCGAGGCGCGTAATAACCGCTAATTTGTCTGACCGACGCACCGTGTTTGTAGAATCATAACGACCGCCCAGTCCCGTCTCAATCACGCCATAGTCAACATGATGAGCTTCAAATAACCTCAGTGCTAGCGCATTCGTTACTTCAAAATATGTCGGGCGGCCATATGGCGTATATTGCATTGACCGCACATAAGGAATGAGGTCAGCGGTAGCTTTGGTAAACTTAGCTTCACTTGGCAACTCTATATTTATCTGCGCGCGTTCGCGAACGTCAAATACGTGCGGCGAAACGTGTAATCCGTTCGTTTTGCCATGTGCTTTCAAAAGATTGGCAATAAAATAGCTCGTCGAACCTTTACCGCTCGTGCCGGCGATGTGAATAATCGGGAACGATTCCTGCGGATCACCTAGCAGTGCAAGCCATGCTCTCGCTCGCTCAAGCCCCACTGCGCCACGAAATACCGCATTGCCAAGTGACGGCAAGTCGTCAAATAAAAATCTCTTTGCATCCGAGAATGTTTGTATATTGCCAGACAACAGCACAGTTTGGTTTCTTACGAGTCGCCATCAAAGTTATTATAACGCTCCGAAGGGATGCACGCATTGCTAAAAGAGGCTTACGAGAAAGCGAAAAGACCCCTGGTTGCTAACGTCGGCGTCGGCGCCGATGCAGCTCGGCAACCTTCAACCGTACCGCATGACGATCAACCAGCTGATGGGCCTTTTCTAGCTCAACCTGGTCGCTTGACTCTTCTTGTAGCTTCAGCGCACGTTCTAGCGCCGCTTGGCTTTCCGCCTCAATAATATCGTCGCCGTGTTCCGCCTCGTCAACCAGAATACGCACGCGCTCTTGGTTAATCTCAACCACGCCGCCCGAAATCGCAAAATATTCCAACTCATCATCGCGATCCTCTTTGTGGCGACGCACTGTTACCACACCGGGTATTGCCACCGTCACGAGTGCCTCGTGGCTTGGAAAAACCGAAATCACACCCTCGGTAGTCGGCAGAATTACTTCATAGACTGCTTCGTCAAGTTTGACGCCAGCCAATGTCACCAACTGAAACTGCATTTGGCTAGTCCTTTTTCTCGCTTAGCGGTACAGGCGACATGTAGAACCAGTTCTCTGGTTTGTCGTCATATTTACCAGACAAGATGTCCTTAGCGTCGCGAATTGTATCTTCAAGTTTGAAATAGCTACCCGGATTGCCGGTAAACTGCTCGGCAACATGGAATGGCTGTGCTAAGAAGCGCTGCAAACGACGAGCACGTGCCACAGTCTGTTTTTGGTCATCCGACAACTCTTCCATACCGAGAATAGCAATAATATCTTGCAATTCTTTGTATTGCTGCAACACACGCTGCACTTCGCGCGCCACAGCATAGTGCTCGTCGCCAACAATCTCCGGGTCAAGCGAATTTGAACTAGAATCAAGCACGTCTACTGCCGGGTAAATACCAATTTCTGTCAGCGCACGGTTCATCACGATCGTTGCGTCCAGGTGAGCAAATGTCGTCGCTGGCGCTGGGTCGGTTAAGTCATCGGCCGGCACGTACACTGCCTGCACTGAAGTAATTGAGCCTTTTTTCGTGCTGGTAATACGCTCTTGCAGCGCGCCCATTTCTTGCTGTAAGTTCGGCTGATAACCCACAGCACTCGGCAAACGACCAAGCAGGGCAGACACTTCGGCTCCCGCCTGCGTAAAGCGAAAAATATTGTCAACAAACAATAACACGTCCTTACCTTCATCACGGAACGCTTCAGCGATCGCCAGCCCGCTCAACGCCACACGTAGACGTGCTCCTGGCGGTTCATTCATCTGTCCAAAAACAAGCGATGTTTTGTCGAGCACGCCGGCGTCTTTCATCTCGTAGTAGAGGTCATTACCCTCGCGCGTACGCTCGCCGACACCGGCAAATACTGAGTTGCCGTCATGGAACTTTGCAATATTATTAATCAGCTCCTGAATCAGCACTGTCTTGCCGACACCTGCACCTGCGAACAAGCCAGCCTTACCGCCCTTAGTAAGCGGCGCAATAAGATCAATCACCTTGATGCCTGTTTCCAAAATCTCCGTCTTGTTTGACTGTTCAGTCAGCTCAGGCGGTTGGCGGTGAATCGGCGCGCGACGTACGTCTTTCGCGATTTTTTCACCGTCAATCGGTTCACCGACCACATTGAACATTCGCCCCTGAGTCGCTTCACCAACTGGTACGCTAATCGGCGCACCCGTTGCCGTTACGTCCTGCCCGCGCCGCAAGCCATCAGTGCTTTGTAAGCTAATGGTTCGCACTGTATGCCTGTCTAAATGCTGCGCCACCTCTAACGTGACTACTTGCTCGCCACGGGTAACCGTTAGCGCGTCGTAAATTGCCGGCAACTCCGTATCGCTAAACTCGACGTCAACCACCACGCCCATGATTTGGATAATTTTTCCTACTTTTTTACTCATGATCTTCTCCTTGTTTCAATACGTCAATCAATCCTGCAACATCACCATCGGGCAGTACAATTCCGCCAAGCGCCGCAATTTCAGGCGCTTTCGTATTTACACCGCCACCAGGCTTTTTAAGTAAATACATTGGCACGCCGCTCACATACGCCACTGTCATCTCCATCAGCGTATTTACGCCGATATAACCAGGTTTGTTATTCTTTTCATAATTACACACTAATATCGCACGCGAGCGCGCAATATTCGCAAAATGCCGATCCATATAATCTTTTTTCTTGGCGAGCACCTGATCCTCAGTGAACGATAGCCAGTCGACATTTTCCTCAATAGCGGGAACACGAACACGCAGCCCAGCTGCTTCAAGCGTTTGAGCGACTGCCGCAAATTTCTCTTGATGCGCCATTGACCCGCAAATCGTAACATCAACCAAATCTGGATTATACTGGTTCACCAGTTGTGCTATTCTCGTCATCGCATTGCCTCCACGCCAGCGCTAATCTCTGTCAACTCTTGCGTAATTGCCGCTTGGCGCGCCTTGTTCATTTCAAGTGTCAACGCATCAACAAGATCGGTCGCGTTATCGGTAGCATTTTTCATAGCAAGCATGCGCATACTATGCTCGCTGGCGCGCGAATCCATCAACGCCTGGAACAGGCGCGCGCTAATTAGCCGGTAGGCAATATCATTGATAATCTGCTTCGGACTCGGTTCAAATTTTGCTTCGGCGATATCAGGCTGCACATCATCAGTTGGCGTGAAGCCAGCGGGGAACAGGCGCACTACGTCCGCCCGCTGCGTTAAACTGCTGACAAACCGCGTAAAAATGACGTCCACCGCATCAACCTGGTTCGCTTCAAACATATCTTTCGCAGTGTTCAGAATCGCGTGAAACTCAGCACCCGAAAAATGATCCGGCAGATCCTCATAGGTACCGACTATTTCCGTGTCTTTGATGCGCGTTGCAGCCTGAGCAATTTTACGCCCTACCGCAATCGTTTTGTTTGCAATATTTGCCGCATCATCAGTTTTCAATTCGCGTACGTAAGCCTTCAAGATATTCGCATTATACGCGCCCGCCAAACCCTTATCGCTCGCGACGACGATAAGCAAGCGAGACTTCACTGGACGCACCGTGAACCATTTATGCCCATTCGTCGCACCTTGCGCCGCTAGATACGTAAGCAGTTCGCGCGCCGCTACTGTATATGCCTGCGAGCTCTTTGTCGCCTCTTGTGCTCGGCGCATCTTGCTCGCCGCTACCATCTGCATCGCCTTAGTGATTTGCTTCGTGCTTTTCACCGAGCGAATGCGCGATTTTAGTTGCTGGGTAGACGCCATTTACTCCTCGTACCCTTTCGCAATTGCTTTAGCAGTATTCCTCACGATTTTTGCAATTTTTTCATCTTCGCCGAATTTCTTATCGCCTTTTGTCAGCGCGCGCATATCATCTTTGTGTTCAGCCCACAAGCGCTCCAATAGTGCTTGCTGCGCCTCTTTAATCTTCGCCGCCGGCACATCATCGAATAGCCCTTCGCTCACTGCCGCAATTGATGCAACTTGCTCCCAAACGCTCATTGGCTGATACTGCGGCTGTTTGAGCAGTTCTGTTAAGCGCTGTCCGCGCTCAATTTGCGATTTTGTCGCGTCATCCAGATCCGAGCCAAACTGCGCAAAACTCGCAAGTTCGCGAAACTGGCTGAGACCAAGCTTTAGGTTGCCGCTGACCGATTTCACTGCTTTCGTCTGGGCAGCGCCGCCGACACGCGACACGCTCAAGCCTGCAGAAATTGCCGGGCGGATGCCTTGATAAAACAGATCTGTCTCCATAAAAATCTGGCCGTCGGTAATAGAAATCACATTGGTCGGAATATAGGCAGAAATGTCACCTGCCTGCGTTTCGATAATTGGAAGGGCAGTTAACGACCCGGCGCCTAATTCATCTGATAATTTTGCTGAACGTTCCAACAAGCGCGAGTGCAGGTAAAATACGTCACCCGGAAATGCTTCGCGACCCGGCGGGCGGCGTAACAGTAGTGACATCTGGCGGTATGCCACGGCGTGCTTCGTTAAGTCATCGTAAATCATTAGCGCATGCTTACCGCTATCGCGGAAGTATTCGCCCATCGACGTACCGGCGTATGGCGCCAAATAGAGCAGGGAAGCTGGGTCGCTCGGACTCGTTGCCACAACAATCGTTTGATCCATTACGCCTTCAGATTTCAGGCGCTCAACAAGCCGGGCAATTTTCGATAATTTCTGACCAATCGCTACATACACGTTAACAACACCGGTTTTTTGGCGCGCTTGATTAATCATCGTATCAAGCGCGATGGCAGTCTTGCCCGTCTGGCGATCGCCGATAATTAACTCGCGCTGTCCACGCCCAATCGGGAACATAGCATCAATCGACATAATACCAGTCATCAGCGGCTTGTGCACGCTCTTTCGACCCATCACGCCAATAGCTTCGCGCTCCACTGGCAAGCGATGTTTTGCTTTGATCTCCGAACCGCCGTCAAGCGGTTGGCCAAGCGGATTAACCACTCGTCCAAGCAATTCTTCGCCAACCGGCACACTAAGAACTTCGCCCTTCAGCTTGACTCTATCGCCGGCCGCTACGCCCTGGTCGCTGCCTAGTAGCACTGCGCCAATTTCGTCTTCCATCAAGTTTAGCACGAATGCTTCAACAATACCGTTAGCTGTTTGCACTTCCAGCACTTCTGAATAGCCCGCTTGGCGTAACCCATGCACCCAAACTACACCGTCGCCGACGCGCGTCACGATACCAACTTTTTCTAATCCTTCTTTCGCCTCAAGTCCCGCGATCGCCCGCCGCAGGCTCTCAGACAATTCCGCCACTGCGTTATCAGCCATATTGCTCCTTTACTTCGCGCCCTTGAGGGCGATTAATTTACGTTGAATCGTGTCGTCAAACTCGCTATCGGGCAAGGTAATTTTCACGCCGCCAATAACATCCGGATTGATGCGCTCGCGAAAATGCGTCTCGTGCCCTCCAGCGAGTGTACGTATACGCGCGCGCAGCTCATTGCTTAGCTGGTGCGCCGAAATTGTTTCAATGACGACGACGCCGCGCGCTTGCAACTCCTCTTCAATCGCTGCGACAACCAAATTCGCCGTACGCGTCGCTTTTGTTTCGATCAAATACGCCGCAATTTCGCGCAGCAATAAACCGCAATCGCCACCCGCCGTCAATATGTCAGCCGCGTAGCTCGCAATTCGTCGCCGCGAAATCACCTGCGCCATTTATTGCAGCTCCCTGAGGTTTTCCTCAATCAGCTGCTTATCTTTGCGCGCATCAACAGTGTGGCGCGTTACGCTCGCAGTCGCCTCAACCACTAAGTCAACCATTTCGCTGCGCAAACTTTTCTTTGCCGCCGCTAATTCTGCCGCCACGTCGCGCCGCCCATTCTCAATAATCTGCTTCGCTTGCGACGACGCTTTTGCCTCAGCGTCGGCTATCATGTCTGCCGCCTCTTGCTTTGCCGACGACACAATCGCCCGCGACTCGCGCTGCGCATTTTTGAGCATCGCTGCCGTGCGCGCTTCGCTTTCGTCGGCCGCTTTCTGTGCCTGCCGTGCTGCTTTGGCGCCCGCTCTAACTTCGGCATCCCGTTTATCCAGCGTCTCAACAAGCGGCGGATACACAAACTTGCGGAGTAAAACGAGTAACACTAGAAACGCAACCGTTTGCGAACCAAGCGCCTTCCAGTCAAGTCCGAGCGACGTGAACATATCCGCTTTTTCCGCGTGCACCGCCGCAAACTGTGTCACACTTTCTATCACGATGTACCCCTGCTACTACATAACCTTTCCGACAATCGCTGCAACGAAACCGATGATTGCGATCGCATCAATAAACGAAATACCGAGCACCATCATCGTGCGCAAGTCGTTAATCTTTTCTGGATTACGCCCAGCCGCCTTCAGCGCTGACGCGGCGACAATTGCTGCACCAGTTGCTGCAAATGCCGCTGGAACTATGTAGGTAAGAGTAAATGCTAGTGCTTCCATAATTGATATTCTCCTTATAAATTATGCTGTTATCGTTTTATACTTCACCCTCTGCTGCTAATTTTGAATTATCAGTAAGAGAATGATCGGGTGTATTATGAGACTCATCATGGTCGCCATGCGGCACAAGACCCAGGGAAATAAATACGGTTGACAACATAAAGAAAATATACGCTTGAATACCGCCAATGAACAGTTCAAAGAAATAGAACGGCTGAAGCGCTACCGGAGAAGCAAACTGTGCCATATATGAAATTACTATCAGTAGAATCTCACCGGCTAATACATTGCCGAATAAGCGGAAGCTCAGACCCAACATGCGCGAGAACTCCGCCACCAGCTCCAAAATACCAACAAACGACATGATCGGATCGCGCAGCGGGTTTACAAAGTAGCGCCCCATATTGCCGCGGAAGCCCATATACTTAAACGCGTACACCTGCGCCGCGACGATAGTCACAATTGCCAATCCAAACGTCATATTTAAGTCCGCTACGCCACCACGCAACAGGGGAGTACCGTGCTCGCCAACTGTGATCGGACCAACGACAGGTAATAGCCCCAGCCAATATTGCGCCACCACAAAAAAGAATATCGTAATCGTTAGCGGTGCAACTCGCCGCGCCCACGCCTCATCTTGGACTACCTGTTTAACCGTGTTGTACAATCCTTCAAATGTCCACTGCATCAAACGCGTCGCGAATGTATGTTTTCTGCGCCCCAGCACTGCCAAGCGCATCCGAAACATCAGCCACACGAGCACGATCAATCCAAACGCGCCGAGTACCTGCGAATTCGTTACCGCAAATCCGCCGATCGTCGCGACTGTATCGGCTTTCACTGAGATATGCGGACCAGTAGCCGCAAACGTTGCCGTTGCAGTATCAGCTGCCGCGCCCGCGCCATCGGAAATCATCGTACCTGCGCCACTTACCGCTATGCCTAGCCCGAATCCAGCCGCTATCATCGCTGCGCCGCCTTTCGTCGCGCACCACCAATGATTTGCCGCCTTACGAGCACAAACGCGCCAGCAAACCCTAGCGCGATACCGCCAAACATTAGCCATGGTTTCGTACCAAACTGCACATCTAGCCACACGCCAGCCAGCGTCAGGCCGACGCTCGGCGTAAACATACGCCACGTCGTGCCTGCCATCGTCGCCATAATCGCCGGCACCGGCACGCTTGCAGAGGATGTGGCGCCCGCCGCACGGCTGCCGCTATCGCCAAAGGGTTTACTCATACGCAGTTAATTGTATCAGGCAACCAGATTGTCTGTAAAGCCCGAAGCTCGTATACTACAAACATGCCACGCCGTAATCGCACTCCTAAGCACCAGCGCTACCGCAATAATTCCGCCCGAGCGCCTGAGAAAAAGCGCTTCGCTAGCCGCAGCGATGCCCTGCGTGCTATTCGCGAACTACAAAAGTACCATTTAGACTTGAGGCTTACTTGCTATCAGTCACCTGTTGACGGCGGTTGGTACTTGACAAGCGACACATCTAGCGTTCAATAAGCTCTTGCGTACGCTACATATTGTGTGTATAATGATTACGGTTAACGAAAAGGGGTCATAATGTCAAAAACTACACAATCACACGTCATCGTTTATAGCGCCGCCTGGTGTGCATTTTGCAAAACCGAAAAGCAATATCTAGAACACCTCGGCGTACCATTTACCGTACGCGATATTGAAACCGACGAGGGTGCAATGGACGAGTTGCTCGCCAAAGTTGGCGGAGGCGCCAGCAGTGTCCCTGTTACCGACATTGCCGGCGTTATCGTCCGCGGCTTTGACCGCGCTAAAATTGATGCAGCGCTGCGCGGCAAAGGACTGCTCGCTTAGCTTTCGCTTGACCAATCACACCATACATGATATATATAGAATAGCTTTTCGCGCAATCCCGCGCGGAGAGGTCGCTCTTTGGGGAGGATAAGGCAATGGAGACTGCTCTCATTGTTGTTTTGTTCATTATTGCATTTGTCGCCTGTATGGCAATTGTTATCGCCATTCCGGCATGGATCATTATGATCCTCTTGGGCGCGCTTCACGCGTCCGGGCTGGATGGGGTACCAGCAGCATCTTTCTTCCAGTCTTGTTTGGTCGTTTTTCTTATCATGACCGTATCGTGGCTGCTGCGCTTCGCCGCCAGCGACTGCGACTAGCACCCCCGAAATAGCTCGCCGATTCGGCATCAAGTCTGATTGAGCGCTTTCTCATTAAGCGTTCTCGGGCTTTTTGTCCGAAAGTTCAGCTTGAGCCGTTTCGGGGGCTATTTTCTTATGCTACTCATGATAAAAAACTGTATGCGACTCAATCATCGCCAGTTATAGGATTAAGAAGACAGGGGAACTATCAGTCTACACTGCGCCAATCTGTACGACCACACCGCCGATCTTTCGGCGGAAATAATCGTCGTGGCTAACGTAAAGTATTGCACCCGCGTAGCGCTCAAGCGCCGTTTCTAGCTCTTCAATACTCGGCAAATCCAAATGATTCGTTGGTTCGTCTAAAATTAGCAGCTGCGGATCATTCGCCAGCATGCTAATAATCTGAAACCGCGCCTTCTGCCCGCCGCTCAACCGAACAAGCGGTGTCATGCCATCAGCATCAGTAAACAAATAATCGCCCGTTAGCTGGCGTATTTTCGTCTCGCCAATCGCCAGCTTGCGGTCAATATACATTTGCTCAATCGCATCGTGTAACGGCATATTCAGATACGTCGACGCGATTTCCTGCTCGTATACACCCACGCGCACATGCGGGTCAAGAGCAAGTGTGCCGCCATAAAGTACAGGCGCTATGTTTGATAGAGATTCAATGCAAGGTTGCCCAAAGCTGCCGGCAGCACCGAGGTTATCACTCGCCGCTCGGACGCTGTCAGAAAACAATCCGGGACCCGCAGAGCCAGCCCAGATTTTTTCTGAAGCGTCACTTGCGGCGGTGTTTGGAGTTATCTCGCTACACACTGCTCCCGCCAACAGCGCCCGAATCAGCGTCGTCTTACCCGCACCGTTGCGCCCGCGCAGCTCTACCACTTCGCCTTCGCGCAAATCAATATTCACGCCCTCAAACAGCAGTGTATCGCCATATCCAAGCGCCACATCGCGCGCCTCAACGAGTTTGCGCCGCGAACGCATCGCACCATCCTTCATGTGCAGATGAATGTTGCGCGCCTTGAATTTTTGGTAACGATCCGCCACCTTGTAATCCAACTGCGCTACATGCTCACGGTCAATCCAAAAGGTTGGCTTTTCGATTTTTTCTAACTCCGCTAGCTCTGCCGCCGCTTGAATTTCGCGCCGCTTGAATTGTTTAATCGTATCGGGGTCGCGCGCCCGTTCTTTCATGCGCCGAAACTGCAGTACTTTATCTTTTAGATTCGCGATCCGCCGCGCCACCGTCTCATATTCATTCATCGCATTGCTCGTTGCAAACGCATTGCGTTTCAAATATGCATCGTAGTTTCCTTCAAAGCTTACCGTCGCGCCGTCCTTCAGTTCAACAATTCGATCAACTTCTTTCAGTACATCGCGGTCATGCGTAATCACCAGCATCGCCTGTTTTGATGTTTTCATCCAATCGATAAACTGCTTCTTTGCTAGGTAATCCATGTGATTGGTCGGTTCGTCAATCAGTGCTAAATCCGCCTGCGCGTGCATAATTTTCACTACCTCGACCAGCCGCTTCTGCCCGCCGCTCAGCGAGGCGAGGGTACGTTCCGCCATACCATCCATCTGAAAATTCCTCAACTCTTCGGTCACAAGCTCCTCAATTTGATAGAATCCTTTTTGCCCAAACCGATCAAGCGCCTGCGTATATTCTTCAATCTTCGCCATGTCATTGCCCATCGTCTCGGGATAGGTATGCAGAATATGCCGCAATCGTGCGTACTCCGGCAGCCCGCTCAAGATATACTCCAGCACTGTGATATCGCCGACATCGTGATGTTCCTGCGCCGTTGCTACGACCACACTGCCGCGACGAAAAATTACGCTACCCGTGAAATCTTTATCCGCGCCTGTCAATATACCAAATAGCGTCGTTTTACCCACGCCATTGCGTCCGATGAGCCCGACTTTCTCGCCGTCATCCACGCTAAACTTCACTCCGGTCATCAACACCGTAGGACCAAATGATTTCTCAGTAATATGGACGTCGACAATCATACGGAATAGTATACCAT